>QMMT01000213.1 GCA_003647385.1 Deltaproteobacteria bacterium | reverse complement strand
CGAAACAGCAAAATACAGCAGAAAATTGAAAATAAGTACGTATCAATTGAGAGCAGACAAATTATAGACGAACTTTCGAATTAGGAGTATCGCCTTACGGGTATAGCGGTTATCCGGATAAGTCCTGAAACATTCTTTGATACATTGGTCTTTTCATGATATTGACAATGTTCTATACAAACCGAATATTGTCAAGATAATTTTCAAATACGCTCAAATATTATCAATGTTTTACCGAATGCAAAAACTTTATCTCTGATTTTGAACTGGATCAGGAGATTAAAATGTCTTTATATTTGAATCGATATATCGAAAATATGTCTATTTGAAGACTTTTATATCCCGCCCGAAAACAGCAAAACCAACCGTACCGGAAATCCCAAAAACAAAAGCTGTAATAAGGTTTACCTGTGGGCTTATCTGCCATAAAAAAGCACCCCCCAGGGCAGCAATGGATACAAAAACATCTCTGATCAGATAGTATAAGCCGAACATGCCGGCCTTGCAGTGATCCGGGGACAAATCCATGATTAAAGCCTTGCGGGTAGGCTCCCCGAATTCCTTGAGTCCTCGTAAAACAAATGCCATCCTGCTCACCCCAGATACTGATAAAGAGTCCGCCGATCAAAGGGCCAGTATATAAACAGGCAGAAACCGTTCAGCCATACGCTCACCCATTCCCACAAGCACCACCATGGCAAGAACGCCGGCAGTACTGCGCTGTATTCTAAGAAAACTAAAGGCCCTGGATGTTATGGCTTTATAAAATGGCATATTTCCCGGTTAAGATTCATTCTTTGCCACATCAATCCTGCACCAGGCATACAGGGCATCATACACCTCAAACTGCCCTGCTATATTTTCATGATCATCGGGGTAGCGCAGACTGTACCCCACTGCAATAGCCTCGAAACCAGCTGCAAGGGGATCGGCATCCAGATGGTCCGTGTCTGCAGCATTAATGATTCGTGCCATCCGCAAAAGTGCCTTGTCTGTCAGTTGATAATCCTTTATAATCACGTCAAAAGTGCACAGATTCTCGCGGTGGTGCAGCGTTGCCCCCGGTGTATCAAAAGCGATCGCATCCTGCTTTTGTGCCACTTCCATTACCCTGGATTTTGGCACGAAAAGAAACTCGGCATCCGAATCGATGAAGCGTTTGATCAGCCAGGGGCATGCCACACGATCAACATGTACATGGGATCGGGTTATCCATTTCATTTTCAGGTCTCCTCTTTGACAAAGACTATTTTTTTATGGCGCCAAAATAGGTCAGTGTATTGTCCAACAAACCCTGGATATCCTCCATCATGTGATTGAACTTGCCGTTTAAATCATCGGCCAGGTGATGGACATACTCCTGGGCAGCTTGTTCACCATACTTTTCTTTAAACATACTGCTGAATTCAAGAACCCGGGTGATGTCATGACGTTCATTTTTGTGCTGGGGTTCATCTATCCATTCATGAACTTCCTGATAGGTTTTCCCGGTTCGCTGCATGCTTTTTTCAACATGTTTTTTAATACTCGGCATAATTTTTTTCCTTTGCGTTATTGTTAGGTTATCTATTCTGAATCCATTGTCTTAAAATAGGCGTACAGATTTTCAAACAGTTGAAATCCATCGATCATGCGTTGATCATCGGCGGGTTGTGCGGCCGCAAGCCCCGTCAAAAGAGCATTGAACCCATCCGTTTCAGCATGATCATATTGATTATCTTTCAGATCGATATCATGAACAACTTCTGCCAGGCAGGTAAGAGCCCTGTCCTGAAGTCGGAAACGTTGAATCATGACCTCAAAGGTACAACAATCCCCTTTGTGTGTGTAATCTCCTTCAAACATATCAAAACACAATTCACCCGGATTAGCCGTATAGATTTTTTTATCGATAAATTTGAAAACAGCCGCAGTATCCACAAACCGCCGGATCAGCCAGGCACACGCAATGCGATCCACAAAGATATTTTTCCGGGTCACCCATATCTTTCCTTTCAGATTCTCAATTCCATCCTTAACAGCAGTCATGGATAATGAGTGACCTGACAAACGGGCTGTCAGTTCCTTTATCAAATTTTTTGCGATTCCCTGCTGTGATACCTCAAAAAAATCAATGGCAGCAACGTCATCCAGGCGGCGCTGCAGCCTGGACACCTGTGCCGGCCCCTTCACCGCCGGGCTCTTGGGATCACTTAGTTCGGAAGACCACTCGACAAGTAAATGGTTGGCATCCTGAATAATCTTTTCATAATCCGATTTACGGGCGCGCTGAAACAGAGTTATAACCTGTTCATTGGTTAGCCCTGCTATAAACTGCGCCTCTAAAATAGAGCCGTCACCGCACAACAGACAACGCATCACCCTTTTGGGGGAATTCCTTTAGCATCCCAACCCCGTATTTTGTAATAATCAGCCACAAGCTTTTGAAGCTCATCTTTTGTGATGCCTTTATCATCCTCAAGCTTGTGATCAAAGAATTTGGGCGGCAGAGTATCATCCGCAGATGTCAGTCCTTCCTGAAGATTGAAACGCCGGGTATTGTCTTTAATTTTGGCTGCACTTGATGCCAGCTTAGTTTGATCATAGGAAAGGCCAGTGGTTAGGAATAATAACTTTGACAACTCTTCCCACGGGTATAAATCCCTGAAAAACCGGCAGAGGATAAATGAATCAAACAGGGTGCAGCGATCTTCAAAATCAATGAACAACTCAACTTTGTCGTCAATGGCTTCAGGATCAATCATTCCACTCAATTCAGCCTTGTAAAACGTTGTTCTTAAGTGGCAGGCACCCCTTTCACAGACAGCATAGGCAAGTCCCATTCCTTTTAAGACTCTTGGATCATAACCGGCAGGTTCCATACCCTTGACATGGACAGCATCATCCTGCATATCCAGTTCTTCGGCTGCGGGTTTTATGCCCTCTGCCAGAATCCCGCCCACACCTTGTCTTTGAACTATTTTGTGGATCAGGTTACTGACATCATCGGCTGATCCATACTCAAGTTTTTCATTGATTTTCCCTTGTCTTGAGGCTTCAATGGCAAAGGCCGCAATGTTTCCCGATGAAATGGTATCCACGCCAAGACTGTCGCAAAGCCGATTCAAGTATGCAATTTCTTCAATTTCTTCAATCATGCACAACCCACCAAAGGCATAGATGGTTTCATATTCCGGACCTTCCAGTTTAAGCCCTTTATGTCTGCCCTGCCCCACTTCACCATTTTTACCGCACCCAAGGAAACAATCCCTGCATGCATGGGGCTTGGAATTAAGCTTTTCTGCCATGGCAGCTGCATTAATGCCGTCCTTTTTTTCAAACCGTCCCCGTTTCCAATATTCCGTGGGAAAAGCACCGGCATTATTTAAAATATCCACCATCATGGGAGTTCCCATATTTCGGTATGCCTGGACCACCTTGTCATTTTTCAGACGGTCCAGCATTTCTTTTTTGTATTTTTTTATGCCGTCAGGGTCATGAAAATCAGGCCTTTTATCTCCATAACAAACAAGACCTTTTATTTTTTTTGATCCAAGGACTGCCCCCATACCGGTTCTACCTGCAACTCTGTGCCTGTCATTTTTAATAACTGCAAACCGGACCAAATTTTCTCCGGCAGGCCCGATCACCATAATCCCGGGGTGTTTGCCTTTGGATTCCTTTTTCAGATAATCTTCCGTCTCAAAAGTATCCTTGCCCCAAACTTTTTTTGCATCATGGAAAAGAACCGTGTCGGAATTGATTTCAATCCAGATCGGACTTGTTGCCGCACCCTTAATCATTACGGCATCAAATCCTGTTTTGCTCAACGGCCCTGCAAAACTTCCCCCGGAATAGGATTCGCCATACCCGTGGGTTAAAGGTGATTTGGCAAATATGCCATACCGGGATGAGCCGTACAGGGAACTTCCTGTAAGAGGGCCTGATGTTATGATCAAATGATTATCAGGCCCCAATGGATCGACTCCGGGAGGATTATTATCCAGCAGCAATTGGGTACCAAGTCCTTTGCCTCCAATACTTGCCTCCATTATGTCCGGATCAATATCCTCGACATGGAAAATTTTCTTTGTCACATCAATTTTCAGTACTTTAAAAAAATAACCTTTCATTGTTCCTGCCTTTATTAAATTTGGCCTCTATTGTCTTTCCAGGTCTTGGAAACTTTCTTCAAGTATTGAAAGCCCTGTATCCAGTTCCTCTTTTGTTATCACAAGGGGCATGAGAGTTCTGATAACATTACCATAATTTCCACAGGATAGTATAATCAAACCCTTTTCATAACAGAGTTGGACCAGTTTTTTAGCCTCTTCAGCGGCAGGTTCTTTGGTTACCCTGTCTTTAACCAGCTCCAGACCCAGCATGGGGCCTTTTCCCCTGACGTCACCGATGATCTCATGGGTTTTCTGAAGAGAAATAAACCTTTCCAGCAGGGTTTCTCCCAAACTTTGGGCAGTTTCTATAAGTTTATCTTCAAACAGAATTTCCAGGACCGCAAGGGCGGCCTTGCAGGAAACGGGGTTACCGCCATAAGTACCGCCAAGCCCTCCTACATGCGGGGCTTCCATAAGGCTTGCTTTTCCGGTTACGGCACTTAGGGGCATACCGCCGGCAAAACTTTTTGCCATGGTAATAATGTCGGGTTCAACCCCCCAGTGCTCTATGGCCAAAAACTTACCGGTTCTGCCCGCACCTGTCTGGATTTCATCAATAATCAAAGATATTTCATACTTTGCGCAAATCTTTTGAAGCTTTGGAAAATATTCAGGTGGAGGCGTCACAAATCCGCCTTCTCCCTGGATCGGTTCTGCAATCACTGCTGCTGTATTTTCAGGTGCAACATTGCCGATGAAAAAATCTTCAAGATAGTCGGCACAGGCCACGTCACAGGAAGGGTATTTAAGATTGAACGGGCACCGATAGCAATAGGCATAGGGCATCCTG
>QMMT01000212.1 GCA_003647385.1 Deltaproteobacteria bacterium | reverse complement strand
GTCACCAGCAATGGCTTTTTAATTCCGGTATTCTGAATATATTCCGGGAGATTGTCGATGGCACCGGCACCAAAATAGATGGTGTTGGGAAATGAAAATTGTGAAATTTTCTGGGTCATTGTTTGTTTTCCTTATGGTTTAAATTAATTTTCAGATGACTTATGCTATTCTCGCCTGGATACCTCAATAAGTGCATCAAATAATTGCTGCTGCAATCTATCCTCGGATGCGGACAGTTCTGGATGCCACTGAACTGCAACCAGCCAGGGATGGCTGTCCAGTTCAAGCCCCTCGATTACGCCGTCTTTTGATTTTGCAGTGATGGTGAGCTCTTTTGGAATACCCTTGACTGCCTGGTGGTGCCAGGAAACAATTTCCATCTGGGATGTTGAAACGATGCGATGAAGCTTGGACCCTGGACTGATGTCCACTAAATGTTTTGATGTTTCCCTGGGAGGAAGTCGATGCAGAACAGATTCACCAAAAGTTTCCGGCAAATGTTCATAAAGGGTGCCGCCCAGAAAGATGTTTAAAACCTGCATGCCTCTGCAGATGGCCAGGGTGGGAATATTTCTTTCCAGGAGGACTTCGATTATTTTAAATTCTGTCTCATCTCTTTGTTCATCCACATTGTAAATCATTGGGTGAGCACTGCCATTGTAATAATCCTGATGGATATCACCACCGCCGCTTAGAATGATTCCATCCAGCCTGCTGCAGAGACTTTTTATCTGGGTTTCTCCTGGTGGCAGCAGGACAGGAATACCGCCGGCACGCCTCACACTGTCAACGTACTCGGCTGGCAGATTGTATTTATTTGCCTCTTTTTTGCCATAGCTGGTAAGCCCGATCAAAGGGGAATTCGACATTGTTTCTCCATTTCATTTTTTCTGCCAGCCCTCGTGATGCCGAAAGCTATATTATTTCAAAGTATCGCGATAGTTCCCAGTCTGTAATATGCTTCTTAAACTCATTGCTTTCCGATATCCGGGTGGCAGCATAGTGATCCACAAATATATCCCCAAAAAGCTTACGGGCAGCTGTTGATTTTTTTAATCTGCGGGCTGCCTCTTCCAGTGTCCCGGGGAATCTTCTTTCCAGAGAAAATTGTTTATCATACGCATTGCCTTTAATCGGTGCATCCGGCTCAATTTTATTTTCAATTCCCCACAATCCTGATCCTAACGCAGCCGCGCCGGCAATATAAGGATTGATGTCAGCGGCTGTTACCCGATACTCCACCCGCTGGGATTTTTCTGAGCCTGGTATCGCTCTTAAAGAACAGGTTCGATTATCGATTCCCCAGGAGGCATCCGTGGGCGCCCAGAATCCCGGAATCAAACGGGAAAAACTGTTGATGGTTGGCGATACCATGGACAAAAATTCCGGCATTAATGCCTGTTGGCCGCCGATGAAATATCTCATGGTATCGGACATAAAATCTTTATTGTTCTTATCATGGAACACAAAATTACCATCAAAATCCTGAAGGGATAAATGAAGATGGCCGCTCTGACCCGGATAATCCTTTGACCATTTGGCCATGAAGGTAGCCAGCCAGTTCCATTTTTTTGCTAAAACCTTGACATACGTTTTAAATAAAGCGCCTTGATCCGCTGCTTTTAAAATATCGTCATAACAGATAGCTGCTTCAATAACGCCGGGTCCTGTTTCCGTATGTAATCCTTCCAGAGGAAAATCCATGGCCTTGCAAAGACTTAACATCTCTTCATAAAATTCATGAAATTCAGAATTTCGCAACATGGAATATCCAAAAAAACCCGGGGAAATATTTGTCATATTCTGGTAGTTTTTTTCTCTGACCGTATCCGCTGTTTCATTAAATACAAAAAATTCAAACTCACAGGCCATTTTTGCCTTAAATCCCATGGCTGCGGCTTTTTTAACCACTCTTTTCAACAATCCCCGGGGACAGACCTGCTCAAATTTTCCATCAAATTCACCAACAAACAGCAAGGTATTCTTTTCTAAAGGCAGCTCACGGCAAGTTTCCGGGACAATTTTTACGGGGGCATCACTGTATCCTGTATGCCATCCTGTGATGGTCACATCGCCATAATAAAGCTGGTCATTTAAATCCCATCCAAAAACAACATCGCAAAACTCAAAACCCTTTTCCAACACTGTCAGAAATTTTGGAACCTGCATGTATTTTCCGCGAAAAATACCGTCTATATCAAAAATACCGACTTTGACATAGTCAATTTTTCTTTCCTGAATAATTTTTTTTGCATCACTTACCGTCTTTATGTTCAGTGCTTTCATGACAAAACCTCACGAATGATGACATCTTCAATCTCTTCTATTTTCCCTAAATGCCTAGTCACCTTTAACTCAACATGGGGATAAATCAATTGTGCTTTTTTTACAAGCGCAGGGATATCTACAAGAATATGGCTGCCACTGCCGATGAAAAATGGGAATATTACAATCTTTTCGGCGCCCTTTTGCACCAATTCATCAATCTTCTTTTCAAGGAGAGGTTCAGCAATCTGTAAAAAGGCATGCTCAACCTTTTCAAAAGATCCTGCGGCTTTTTTTGACACCCGGGATGCAAGTGATGCAACCTCCAGATTGGATTCTTTTTTTCGACTGCCATGGGCTGCTATAATCAATGCTTTCACACTTTCTCTCTTTTCTATGGTCAAAATGAAAATCAGTTTACAATATATTCTGATACAAAACAAATTCAATTTAAGAAAACCCGATTCAATACTTACTTTTCAATTTATATCCGGCGCAAGGAAAATAAACATGGCTTTTGTGTCCATTTCTATTTATATGAAAGAATAGAAATAATGACTTTTGTGGGAGCTGGATATGATAAAAATATTAATGGTTGGTATGGGCGGCTTTGCAGGATCGATCTGCCGGTATATTATCAGTGATTTATCTCACAAAATTTTCAGTGAACCCCTTTTTCCCTATGGAACCCTGACAGTAAATGTAATCGGGTGTCTTTTAATCGGATTATTGGGCGGATTATCGGAAACAAGACAAATATTCACCCCTGAAATCCGGGCATTGGTTCTTGTAGGATTTTTAGGAGGATTTACAACGTTTTCAACGTTTGGATATGAAATATTCACGTTCGCCCGGGATGGCCAGTTTGTTGCTGCGCTAACAAACCTTATGCTTCATCTTATACTCGGGTTTGGTTCTGTCTGGCTTGGATTTTCCATGTCTAAACTGCTATAAAGAGGAGGTTAAGTTTATGGTTCTTCCGGAAAAAGGGCATTTGCTCAGGATCTTTATTGGTGAGAGTGATAAAAAAGATGGCAACCCCTTATACGAATGGATTGTAAAAAAAGCAAGGAAGCACGGATTGGCCGGGGCAACAGTTACTCGCGGCATCTTGGGTTTCGGAGCACATTCAAGGATTCATACCACAAAGATTTTAAGGCTTTCAGAAGATATGCCCATGATCATTGAGATTGTCGATACTCTGGAAAAAATAAATAATTTTATGCCGATCGTTGATCGCACCATCAAAGAAGGGCTGGCCACCATAGAAGAAATAAGCATCCGGTTTTATCGCACAAGATAGTCCGTTTTTGATTAACGCTTGAAATAATTTATAGTCAGCGATATAAAAGTCTTCCAAATGATTAACTTTACAGGACGTACCATATGATTGATTCTAAGAGGCAGACACATCTTTTTTCAGCCCAGGTTTATTACGAAGACACAGACCATTCAGGGGTTGTATACCATGCAAACTATTTAAAATTTTTCGAACGGGCCAGAGAAGATATCATTGGTATCAAAGCGCTTGCCGACATGTGGCATCAGCAGGAAATCGGCTTTGCCGTTTATAAAATAAATTTAGGCTACCACGACGGGGCAGTTTTCGGAGATCTTCTGGATATCAAAACAACATGGGAAAAAGAAGGTGACTACAGGATTGTTTTCTCTCATGAAGCCTGGCGCCCGGATGCAGCAAAGCCGGCCGTTACCTGTACACTGGAACTTGTCTGCCTGGGACCGAACAAGAAATTGATGCCCATCCCGGATTTTGACTTTTTAAAAGGGTAAAAGTTTCCAGATCTCTATCCCATTTCGTTTATGCTTTTTATTAAATGAAATGGCATCATCTTTATTTAAGATGCATCATATGCAAAATTTTTAATTCCTCCATCTTAAAAATTCTGCACGTATGGCACAACATGGTGAAGCTGTTTTTGGGCGAACCATTTAATCGTCTTTCACTCCACTATAAACTTTTACAATTATAAGTTGGTGTACGCCTTGATTTCTTAGCCTTTGCTGAAGTAATATTGTTATAGAGGCAAGAATAAACCCATGGGGTTACCACTGAATTCAAAAATATTTTGACTGGTCCACACTTAGGATACGCGAAAAATTGCAATCTCTCTATTGAGCTGACAAGGCGATGAAAACCTGTATAGAATCAGCAGACAAACAAGACATGTGGCAACTCCAACATATGAAAGGAGGCACACAAATGAAAGGAATACTTTTAGTCACGGTTTTAGTCGGATTGCTTATTACAGCACCAGGCGCATGGGCAGTGGATGGAATACCTGTGAAGAATCCTATGAAAATGCAGGAACTTATTTTTGGTGGAACAATTGACAGCAAAGTGGCTTTTTATCAAAAACGGATATACCTTGCTGATTCTGAATTTAAAATATTGGCAGATATCGGCAAAGATGCCATCAAGAATGTCAGATTCTTTAAATCAAACAGGCAAAAGATTATCAATCACATGATAGCTGAAAACGTTAAATTAACAAATTCCAGCTTGAATGCATTCCTGGGGTCCAAAATGAGATCCATCGGTACGACCATGGAGGCATATTCATCAGAATAAGATTATCGCCTCTCTTTAAAACCCGGTTCATGGCTTTGATGCCCTCCTGAAGCCAATAAGTTCAGGCCATCAAAGCCCCTTAAAAAGTCCTTTTTCTT
>QMMT01000211.1 GCA_003647385.1 Deltaproteobacteria bacterium | reverse complement strand
TATATACACTTTAAGGAAATACTTAAAAAACATACGACCGTCTTATTTGTAAAAGATTTATTAGAAGATATCCTGAAAAAGGATACTGTCAGGCAGACGCTTCTCAATGATATTTTCAAGTATGAAAATATTCAGGAAGATATGTCATTTTTGCTTTCAAAAAGCGCCTCTGAACTGGCCGGGCAGTTAATCGAAGGTGTTGTGATGAGAAAAGACAATTTAACGAATTTTTTTGATCCGGAACGCTATTCTCTTCGGCCTTTGCATAATTTTTTCTTTACCAGGGATGCATCAAGCAGCATTGGCAATAAGGTTCTGATTAACTGCATGGCCAATAAAGTAAGAGAACGAGAAAGTTTGATCATGGAAAGTATTTTTAATCATCATCCTTTGATTGAAACTCAAATAATGAATCCTCTCCGCTCTGACGATCAGATACCTGGCCTGACCAGTGAAGGGGGCGATATTCTGATTGTAAAGGAAGATGTTTTGCTGATTGGTATTGGCGCAAGAACAACGTCCAGGGGAATTGATTTTATTTCAAATCAGTTAAAAGAAAAGAAAAGAAAACAACATATTATTGTTCAGGAATTACCGGCAACACCTGAATCATTTATTCACCTGGATATGGTATTTACATTTTTAGATGAAAATCATTGTATGATATACGAGCCCGTGATTCTTTCTTCAAATCAACTGCGAACCATTCATATTACAATTGAAAATGGAAAAACGATCATTGATACGGAAAAAAATATTCTATCAGCTTTAAATAAGCTGGGAATTGAAATGAAGCCGGTTTTATGCGGGGGAAACAATGATATCTGGACACAGAAACGGGAACAATGGCATAGCGGAACAAATTTCTTTGCCATGGCACCCGGAAAATTAATGGGGTATGTAAGAAATGAACACACGCTTAAAGAGCTAAATAAGGTAGGATACGCTATTTTATCTGCAATAGATGTTATCAAAGGTACAGTTGATGTCAAAAATTATGATAAATATGTGATTACTATTTTCGGTTCTGAGCTTGCCCGCGGCGGCGGCGGTGCACGGTGCATGACAATGCCGATAAAAAGAAAACCAGTGAACTGGATATAAAAAAAAGGAAAAAACATAATGAAAGCAAAAGAACTTATCAGTCTTGAAGACCAATTCGGTGCAAAGAACTACAAACCTCTGGATGTTGTGCTGAGCAAAGGGGAAGGCATCTGGGTATGGGACGTGGAAGGTAATAAATACATGGATTGCCTGTCTGCTTATTCAGCTGTCAACCAGGGACACTGCCATCCAAAAATACAACAGGCAATGGTGGAACAATCCAAAAAACTGACGTTAACCTCACGGGCATTTCGAAATGACCAGCTGGCCTTATTCTACGAGGAACTCTGCAAACTGACCGATTCTCATAAAGTTCTTCCCATGAATTCCGGGGCGGAAGCTGTGGAAACGGTGATCAAATGTGCCAGGAAATGGGGATATGAATCCAAGGGAGTAGCTGACGGGCAGGCACAGATCATTGTCTGCAACGACAACTTCCACGGCAGAACTCTGTCCATTATCGGGTTCAGTACTGATGAAAATGCCAGGCAGAACTTCGGTCCTTTTACCCCGGGATTTAAAAGTATTCCCTTTGGTGATGCCGATGCCCTGGAACAGGCCATTAACCCCAATACCGTGGCATTTCTTGTAGAACCTATCCAGGGAGAAGCAGGCGTAATTATTCCTCCCGAAGGATATCTGAGAAAGGTCCGTAAAATATGTACGGATAAAAATGTTCTCCTGATTCTGGATGAAATTCAGACCGGTCTTGGCAGGACTGGAAAACTTCTGGCCGAAGAGCATGAAGGTATACAGGCCGACCTCACCCTTATCGGCAAAGCCCTGTCCGGCGGGTTCTATCCTGTATCGGCTGTATTGTCCAATGAGGCCGTACTTGGGCTTCTGCAGCCGGGTCAGCATGGCAGTACCTTTGGCGGCAACCCCCTGGCCTGTGCTGTGGCAAGACAGGCTCTAAAGGTATTGGTGGAAGAAAATATGATTGAAAACGCTGAAAAAATGGGGACCTATTTTCTGGCAGAACTGAAAAAAATCAAGAATGATGCCATCAAAGAGATTCGGGGGTTAGGACTGATGATTGCAGTTGAATTAAAAAAAGGAACTCCGGGAGGTGCCAGGGCTATTTGCAAATCCCTCATGAAAATGGGCATTCTCTGCAAGGAAACCCATACCGATATCATCCGGTTTGCCCCGCCCCTGGTCATTCAAAAACAGGATATTGACTGGGCCGTGGATAAAATAAAGGCTGCCTTTGCCTGATTGTATCTTTTATAAAAGGGTTGAAATTGCACCACGATATACTATAAGCTGATTCTTATTCGGATAACCGTCTCATAGGATGGTGTGCATGAAAGGTATAGAATCCCTTAAAAAACTATTTTTTTTAATCCTCATTATATGGTTTGCTTCCCTGGTTCCGGTCAGTGCTGATTCCACAACTGAGAAGCCTGTTGAAACCATTATTCTTCAACTCAAGTGGTTTCACCAGTTTCAGTTTGCAGGATATTATGCGGCTATTGAAAAAAAGTATTATGCAGACGCCGGGCTGAAAGTTATTCTCAAAGAGGGCAGGCCCGGAGTTAACTATTCGGATGAGGTCATTTCCAAAAATGCTGATTATGGGATTGAGATGCCGATTTTATTACTTGAACGGCACCAGGGAAAACCTGTTGTCGTACTGGCTGCCATCTTCCAGCATTCGCCTGAAATAATGCTTTCCCGGAAGGACTCAGGCATCACCTCCCCTCACGATTTGATTGGCAAAAAAATCATGTTGCGTCCCCATGGAAATATTGAATCCCGGGCAATGTTTTATAATGAGGGTATACCTGTAGAAAAACTCAATATCATTAATCATAGCTGGAATATAAGTGATCTCATCGACAAAAATGTTGATGCTTTTTCAGGATATATTACAGATAGACCTTTTATGCTGCAAGAGCGAGAGGTTCCTTATAATATAATTCGCCCACTGACATATGGTGTCGATTTTTATGGAGATTGCCTGTTCACCACCCAAAAAGAAATTGACAAACATCCTCAACGCGTAAAAGCCTTTCTTGATGCAAGCATAAAAGGGTGGAATTATGCAATGAACCATCCAGTGGAGATTGTTAATTTAATCCTGAAACAATACAGCACTCGTCTTTCAAAAGAGGCACTGCTTTTTGAAGCTGATGCAATGCAGGAACTGCTGCAGCCTAAGTTTATTGAAATCGGCCACATAAATCCTGGCCGCTGGAAGCATATCGCCGATACTTTTGTCAAACTCAAGATGCTTAGCCCGGCGTATTCCCTGGAGGGTTTCCTCTATGATCCAACTCCTGTTTCTGACTATGCCAAAGCAATCAAGATAGTTTGGATTCTTGTTGGAGTGGTATTGCTCATTATTTTAAGTGCAATGATTTTATTTCTTTTTAACCGAAAGTTAGCAAACCAGGTATCAGATCGAACGGCACATCTTTCCCTTGAAATTAAGGAACGAAAGCAGACAGAAGCTGCGTTACAGGAAAGTGAAAAAAAATATCGGCAGCTTTTTATGAATGCTCCGGCAGGAATTTACGAGATCGATTTTGAAAAAATCAGATTTACTTCAGTAAATGATATCATGTGCCAATATAGCGGTTATTCAGAAAAAGAATTTTTATCCATGAACCCCCTGGATCTTTTAACAGAAGACGGTAAAAATTTATATATTGGAAGACTTGAAAAACTGTCCATAGGAGAAAAACTGTCCGACACTGTTGAATACAACGTTATTACAAAAGACGGCCAGGAAGTATGTGTCCTTTTGAGTAATGATTATATTTATAAAAATGGGAAATTAACAGGCGCCAGGGTCGTTGCCCATAATATTACCGATCGCAAAAAGGCAGAAGAAGAAAAAATAAAGGCTCAAAAAATTGCAGGAGAACATAAAAAGTTAGCATTGGTTGGACAAATAGCAGGGAAAATGGCCCATGATTTCAATAATATTCTTGGCATTATAATGGGTAATGCGGAACTTTCTTTTTTGGATTGTAAGGATAAAGAGACAAAAAAGACGCTTAAATTAATATTTGAACAGACCATACGAGGTAAAAATTTAACAAAAAACCTGGTAGCCTTTGCCAAAGATCAGGAGCCTAAGCAGGAATTTTTCAGGATTAATGAAAAAATAGATCTGGTCCTGAGTCTGTTAAAAAAAGATCTGGAAGGCATTGAACTGATAAAGGAAGATAAGCCGGGAGTACCTGAACTTCTCGCTGATCCGGGAATGATCGAGCATGCTTTAGTAAATATTATACAAAACTCGATCCATGCTATAAGTCTGTCTGAGCATCCCAGGATAATGATCAAAACATATTGTCTGGATGACAATATCTGCTTTGAAATTGAGGATAACGGGTGTGGAATTGCCCAGGAGCATCTTGAGAAGATTTATGAACCTTCTTTCACGCTGAAGGGAAGCAAAGATGTATCAGGCGCATATAAAAGTGGTATTAAGGGGACTGGTTATGGAATGTCCAACGTAAAAAAATATATCGAACTGCATAAGGGCACTCTTGCAGTTGAATCTGAATTTGGATCAGGTACAAAATTTATCATCAGTCTGCCTGTTATTAAAAAAGAATTAACCCGTAAAGAAAAAACAGAGCTCCAGGAACAAAAAATAAATTTTGATAAGTATATTCTCCTTGTAGAGGATGAACAGGCAATATCCGGCGTGCAGTACAGAATACTATCACAGGAACCATGCAGTCATAGAGTAGATATCGCTAATAATGGTCAGGTTGCAATAGATTTATTTAAAAGGAATAAATATGATTTGGTAAGTCTGGATTATATTCTTCCAGGGGAAATTAATGGAATGGATGTATATCATCATATCAGAGAAACAAATAAAACGAT
>QMMT01000210.1 GCA_003647385.1 Deltaproteobacteria bacterium | reverse complement strand
TCATTATTGTAACTAATCGAATTTTAAAAATATTCATTAGGATATCATTTTTTTAGCGATGGTTTATTAATCATTTTTATTGCGGAGATGTTAATGATGTGTTAACTTATTGGTTAACAGTGTTAAACTATATGAGGATAACATGGATATTGGAAAACAATGGCGGCATATTATTGATTCTGTCCCGGACGGCATCATCATCGTTGATGAAAGAGGAACCTTTGTTGCAGCCAATCAAACAGCCCAGTTGATTACAGGCTACACCGAGAAAGAACTGAAAGGCCAGTCCTGCAGAATTTTAAATTGTACCGGATGCCAGATTGTCGGAAAAGGCAAAGGCAAAAATTGGTGCGGCCTTTTTTCAGAGGGTATTATCAGGGAAAAAAAATGTGTGATTACCAACCGGCGTAACAGGACCATTCCCATTGTAAAAAATGCAACCGTTTTGTTTAATGAGGAAAACAAAATTGTCGGGGCAATTGAAACCTTAAAAGACATATCAGAAAATATCAATTATAAAAATGAGCTGGCTTCCATCAAACGCATGTATCAGATTGATGATGGATTTCATGGTATTATCGGAAGAACACATGTGATGCAGAGTCTTTACGAGCATATCGAGAGTGTGGCATCCTTAGATACACCGGTAATGATTTTAGGGGAAAGCGGTACGGGAAAGGAAATGGTTGCCAAAGCACTTCATGAAACAGGCAACAGGGCATCAAAGCCCTTTATTAAAGTCAATTGTGCCGCCTTAAGTGAAAATATTCTTGAAAGTGAATTGTTCGGCCATGTAAAGGGTGCCTATACTGGTGCCGAGACGGACAGAATAGGAAGGTTTGAGGCCGCACATAAGGGAACTCTTTTCCTGGATGAAATTGGGGATATCCCCCTTTCTGTCCAGGTGAAACTGCTCAGGGTCTTAGAGGAAAAAATGATTCAGCGGGTTGGCACAAACAAATCCATTCCCATTGATGTCAGGATTATTACAGCAACCAATAAAAATCTTGAAAAATTGATAGAAGAAGGGGTGTTCAGGGAAGATCTTTTTTTCAGGATCAATGTTTTCCCTCTAACCTGCCCGCCGCTGCGCCGGCGAAAAGATGATATTACTTTGATAATTCAGCATTTTATCAGTCTCCATGCAGAAAAAACAGGGAAAAATATTTTGGGATTGACACCAAAAGCCATGCGCTTGATGGTGGCATATCCCTGGCCGGGCAATATCAGAGAATTGAGAAACAGCGTAGAATATGCATTTGTCCTGGCAAGGGGGAAAAGCATCGATTCCGAGCATCTGCCCGAAAAGATCACAAACTTTAATCCCCTGGAAGCCAAACCCTTGAAAATAGCAGGGCAGGAGGGGGTGGTTAAGGTCGGTTTGTCTGAAAAAGAAAAACTTCTCAACGCACTTCAACAGGCTGACGGGAATCAGACCCAGGCGGGAAAGATTCTAGGTGTCAGTCGGATAACGGTGTGGAAGCGCATTAAAAAACATGGAATACAGCTTAAATGATACAGTTTAGCCTAGTTTGTGTTGAAACCGTTACCATTGTGTTAACCTTAAGTTAACGGTATACACAAAATTATCATTATTTTTGACAAAAAAATCTGTGTAAGGATAATGGCAGTAAAGCGACTAAGGTGCTAAAGACCCATGGATAGGTCATACTTAAAGAGGAAAGAATTTTTTTTACGAAAATACACTTCTTTGGCATACTCATTGCTTTTAAATTTTGGTTTATAGCCAGGTAAAGTGAATTCAAATAAAGGATTTGAACATGAAAAAAGAAAACATACTTGTTATTGCGATCATCTGCATCGCAATTATCGGTGTTATGGTTTACAATAAATCAAAACCGGCAAAGCAGCCTGGGATTATTCAGGGGGAAGGGTCAGCCCAGATCGGAGATGCCTCAACTATAAAATGGCAGAAGTATGCACAGGGGATGGAATTGGCCAAAAGCCGGAACAAACCAGTTTTCTTATACTTTCATGCAGACTGGTGCACCTATTGTACAAAACTTAAAAAGACAACCTTTCGGGACAAAGCAGTTGTAAAATATTTAGAAGAAAATTTTGTCAGTATTACAGTTGATACGGATAAAAACAAAAAACTTGCCACAGAATGGAAGGTGAAAGGATTGCCAACCCTTTGGTTTCTAAAACCGGACAATTCAAAAATCAGCAATATTCCGGGATATGTCGAAGCAAAACAGTTTTTACAAATTTTAAAGTATATACATACGGCAAGCTACGACAAGATGAGCTTCCAGGAATTTATTAAAACACTATAGAAGACCTATAGTCAATTATATGATATGATTAAAGAAATATCAGAAAGAGAGGGAAAATGACTTCTAAAATTTCGCGCAGAGCATTTTTAAAAGGCTCCATTACAGCCGCAGGGTCTGTGGCTGCAACCACAGGTATTGCCCGGGCTGCCAAGTCTATCACCAAAGAAAAAAAAGAGCCTTTAGTGACCTTGCTGGATATCAGTAAGTGCATTGGATGCGAAGAGTGTGTCTATGCCTGCCAGGAGGTAAATGCAGATAAGTATGCCGACCCCCAAAAACCATTCCCCAAAATGTATCCCAGCCGGGTCCCGGTGGAGGACTGGTCGGATAAAAGAGATGTGACTGATCGCCTGACACCTTATAACTGGCTCTATATCCAGCATGCCACAGGGACTATTGATGGTGAGGAAATTGAGCTGACAATACCCAGACGCTGCATGCACTGCGACAATCCCCCCTGTGTTAAACTTTGTCCCTGGGGGTCTGCAAAACAGGAAGAAAACGGGCTTTCAAGGATTGATTCAGACATTTGTCTGGGCGGTTCGAAATGCAAAAAAGCCTGTCCCTGGGATGTGCCCCAGCGACAGACCGGCGTTGGACTCTATCTTGACCTGCTGCCGTCGTTGGCAGGAAATGGTGTCATGTATAAATGTGACAGGTGCTACAACAGGCTTGAAGAAGGTGAAGTGCCGGCCTGTATTGAAGTCTGTCCTGAAGATGTCCAGACCATCGGCCCGAAAAGTGAAATTCTTGAAAAGGCCCATGCCCTTGCAAAAGAGATGAATGGATATATTTACGGTGAACATGAAAATGGAGGCACCAATACCATCTATGTCTCTCCTGTCCCCTTTGATCAACTCAACTTAAGTATTGAAAAAGGAAAGGGAAAACCCCATTTAGATAAAGTAAAAGATATGATGGCAGATGGAACCAATCTTGCTAAAGCCATGATAGCAGCTCCCCTTGCAGGAGTCGCTGCTGCATTTGGAAAGTTTTATTTGAGTGGAAAGGAGGATAAATAATGAAGGCAAAAGGTACGGCAAGAAAATATATTTATGCTATTTCATTCTTTTTTATTACATTGTCCGGGTTTGGTCAGATGCCGATTTTCAAGCGGTATTATATTGCTGATATTCCGGGATTGGGATGGCTGGCCCAGTTTTATGTGACACATATTATCCACTATGTTGCAGCCATTGTTCTGATCGCACTGGTTATTTATATTCTTTTTGATTTTATTTTAAATAGATCAGGCAGGATTACAGGTTCGGGTTATTTTAAAATTGTGATACTGGCAGGATTGATTGCCTCTGGTGTTTTAATGGTTGTAAAGAATCTTCCCAATACCCATTTTGGGCATACAACCATTATTGCTTTGGATCTTTTTCATTTAAGCTTTTGTATGTTGCTGTTAGGTGCTAGTTTTTATACCCTGGTAAAGAAAAAAAAGTGGGTAAAGTAGAAAAAAAGCCTGACCGAAAATTTTTAAGATTTTATCCTCGCACAAAGGCACGACGGCACAAAGAAGATTATATCCTTTGAGGTTTCGTGGCTTTGTGCGATAGTTTATTTTAATCACCAGGTCGAATAGGGTGTTTCAATCAGGTTGGAATTAAAAAACTTTGGATCATGAGTCACTTCTTTTCCAATCCAGTCTGGTGTTTCAAAAGGTTGATCAATTGAAGAAAGCTCTATTTCGGCCACAACAAGCCCCAGATTTTCACCATAAAATTTATCAATAACCCATTCAAATCCCTTAAATTCAATGTGATATCTTGTTTTCTCTATCAAGGGCTTTTTGCAGAAAAGATCGAACATTTCTTCTGCATCTTTTTTTGGCACAGGATATTCAAATTCTTTCCGGGACCCATTGTGCGTGGCACCCTTGATGGTAAGAAAACCGTGATCCCCTGAAAGGCGAACCCTGACAACCAGGCCTTTTTTGTTCATCATATATCCCTGGTAAATAGAGATGCCACGGGTCAGAAGATCCTCTGGGAAATAGTTTAAAAGAAATTTTCTTTCTATCTCAATGGCCATGTTTCAACCCCGTTTTTTTGTAAAAAGACTTTAATCTCTTTTCTTATTGTTGATATAGTGCATCCATAGTATAAATGCCAGATCAAATTAAAGGGAGATATAAATGTTGAAAATTGGTATTATCGGCGGATCAGGACTTGATGACCCTGATATTTTAAAAAATCCTATTGAACTTGAAGTTTCCACAGAATATGGGAATCCTTCTTCCCATCTCTTGTCCGGGAAGATAAATGATGTGGAAACCGTTATTCTTGCCCGTCATGGCAGAAATCATCAATACAGCCCCAGCCAGGTTAATAACCGCGCCAATATCAAAGCACTTCAAAAAACAGGTGTTACCCATATTATCGCCACAACTGCCTGTGGCAGTTTAAGACAGAAAATAGACCGTGGGCACCTGGTTGTGCTGGACCAGTTTATTGATTTTACGAGGGTAAGAAAAAACACTTTTGCAGACTCCTTTGAAAATGGTGCGGTTCATACGGCCATGGGGCATCCTTTTAATGAGACGTTAAGAAATAAACTTTATGAAACCGCCATGAAGCTTGATTTGAATGTTCATGACAAAGGGTGCGTTGTCACCATTGAAGGCCCACGGTTTTCTACGGTTGCTGAATCTAAAAT
>QMMT01000209.1 GCA_003647385.1 Deltaproteobacteria bacterium | reverse complement strand
TATATTTATAATCAGCATTTAAATTATACCAATGTGTGTAAGAATCGATGCCGGTTTTGTGCATATGCCAAAGATCGCAAAGAAAAGGGCGCCTATTCCTGGTCGATTAAAGAGATTGAACAAAGGCTTTTGGAACGCATTGATGAACCGGTTAATGAACTGCATATTGTTGGTGGACTCAATGAAGATTTAAATTTTGAATATTTTATTGATCTTTTAAAAACCGTCAAAAAAGTCAGGCCAAAGGCTGTCATTAAGGCATTTACCAGTGTAGAAATTGATTATCTTTCCACCCTTGCAGGGTTTTCTGTGGAAAAGACCATTCAAAAATTGAAAGATGCAGGCCTTGAAATGATGCCCGGTGGCGGGGCTGAAATCTTAAATTCAAGAATCCATGAAGAATTATTTCCCAGAAAAATAGGTCATGTAAGATGGCTTGAGATTGTCAAGGCTGTTCATAAAGCCGGCATTAAAACCAATGCCACCATGCTGTACGGCCATATTGAAACCATTGAAGAAAGAGTGGATCATCTCATGACCTTAAGAGAGCTTCAGGATGAAACGTTCGGGTTTTCTGCTTTTATACCTTTAGCATTTCATTCTAAAAATACAAAAATTCCCCATATCCCGCCAACAACCGCCATGGATGATTTAAAAAATGTGGCAGCAGCCCGTCTTATGCTGGACAATTTTGATCATATCAAAGCCTATTGGGTGATGATCGGTGAAAAACTGGCCCAGGTGGCATTAAGTTTTGGGGCAGATGACCTGGACGGGACAATTATAGAAGAGCGGATCACCCATACGGCCGGCGCTACATCAGCCAAAGGTCTTACAAAGGATCAAATGGAGAATATGATTGTCAAGGCCGGATTTGAACCGGTAGAAAGGGACTCTTTCTACAATCCGATCAACTGATTGTATGAATAGAATGGATCAGATATAATGAATAAAGTAAATCATATCATTGAAAAGGTTAAAGAGAATCAAAGAATAAATATTAATGAAGGTCTGGTTTTGTTCAGGCAGGCTGATTTTTTAACCCTGGCAAGTCTTGCAAACCGCAAACGATTTTTTTATCATCCAAAAAGAATTGTTACCTATGTGGTGGACAGAAATATCAATTATACCAATATCTGTGCCTCCGGCTGCAGGTTTTGTGCATTTTTTGAACCGCCGAATAAAGAATATGGGCAGGGTCAGGGCCAAGCTAAAGATCAGAGAAGAGGGTATATTATTTCAAAAGAAGAATTGTCTGATAAAATAAAAGAGACTCTGGAGCTTGGCGGTACACAAATCCTGTTGCAGGGCGGCATGCATCCGGATCTTGACATTGATTATTATGTTGACCTCTTAACCTATATTAAGAAAAATTTTGATATTCATATTCATGGTTTTTCTCCCCCGGAAATTGATTTTATTGCAAAAAAGTCTTCCCTGTCCATTGCCGAGACGATATCAATAATGGAAAAGGCAGGTCTTGCTTCCATCCCCGGCGGCGGAGCGGAAATTTTGTGTGATGATATCCGGCAAAAAGTTTCTCCTAACAAGTGTTCATCACTAGAATGGCTTGAAGTGATGCGCCAGGCCCATCTAATGGGAATGAGGTCCAGTGCAACTATGATGTTTGGCCATCTTGAAAAAGATGTTCATATTTTTGAGCATATGGATAAATTAAGAAAACTGCAGGATGAAACTCATGGATTTACCGCTTTTATCCCCTGGACCTTTCAGCCGGATAATACAAAAATATCTGTTAAAAAGAAGACCAGCGTGGAATATTTAAGGGTTCTGGCAATGAGTCGGATCTTTCTTGACAACTTTGATAATATCCAGGCATCTTGGGTAACCCAGGGAGATAAAATTGCCCAGACCGCTCTTTTTTTTGGTGCAAACGATATGGGGAGTACCATGATCGAAGAGAATGTTGTGGCTTCAGCCGGTGTTGATTTTATGCTGCCCAAAGAAGAATTGACACGCCTGATTGCCACTGCAGGGTTTGAGCCAAAGCAGCGGGACTGCTATTACAACCTGTTATGACAATGAATGAAAAAAATGTTGTCTGCATTCAGAGCAGCGACGCAAGAGAACTTCATCGCGCCGGCTGGATTATCATTGATTCTTCCACCATTATTGAGAATGGATATCTTGAAATTAAAAATGGTTCCATTTTGGGTGTTCACAAAGGGATGCCAAAAGAAAGGAGTATTGATCACGGTCCGGGCGTATTAATGCCGCCTCTTGTTAATACTCATCTGCATCTGGAATTGTCTGCCTTAAAGAACAGTTTGACCGTGGATAAGGGGTTTGCCTTCTGGGTTAAACAACTTTTAGAAAAAAGAGAAGCGCTTGGAGAAGAAAAACTCATCAAAGAGGCCCAAAAGGCTGTCAGGGATCTGGTTAAGTCAGGCAACCTTTATGTGGGTGATATATCAACACTTGGTATGATAAAATCAATCATTGAAGATTCTACTTTAAATGGAGTTTGCTTCCATGAGTTTTTAGGGTCAGACATTCAATCCTTTTTTACCCAGAAAAATGATGCTGTTTCTTTTTCCCTGGCTGGACATGCTCCTCACACAACATCTCCTCAATTGCTTAGCGCATTAAAAAAGCGGACTGATTTAGATGGGTTGCCCTTTTCCATCCATGTAGCAGAGTCAGATGATGAATCTAAGTTTATCCATGATAAAAAAGGAGGGTGGGCCGATTTTCTGACATCCCGGGGAATTGATTGGGCATCCTGGAATATCGGGTTAAAAACACCTGTAAGCTATATCGCCGATATGGGATTACTTGATCCTTTAACCATTGCTGTTCATTTATTAAATGTGAATGACAAGGATTTGGAAACTATTGCCCGCTCAAAGGCAAAAGTCTGTGTCTGTCCCAGAAGCAATAAAAATCTTCATGGAAAACTCCCTGATATTGAAAAGATGATAAAAAAGGGTATCAAACCTTCGCTTGGAACAGACAGCCTTGCCAGTTGCGACTCTTTAAACGTTTTTGATGAAATGGCTTTTGTACAAAAACATTACCCGGGACTTGATCCTGCCACTATTTTTTCCATGGGTACTATAAATGGTGCCAGAACCCTGGGTGTTGAACGATTGACCGGTACACTTTCAAAGGGTAAAAGAGCACAGTTTTTGTACCAATCCCTGACGGCAACAAATCAAAAGGATCTTTTAGAAAGAATAACATCCAATGAATGACAAACAAATTCATATGGGGAAGATCAGCTATATTAATGCATCCCCGGTCTTTTACGGTTTTGATCACGGCCTTTGCCCTTCCTGGCTGAAAATGGTGTCGGATGTGCCGTCTGCCCTGAACCAGAAAATTATAACCGGCCAGATAGAAGTAAGCCCCATATCAGCAGCATTTTATGCCATGAACCATAAAGAACTTTTACTGCTTTCCGATCTGTCCATTTCCTGTCACGGAAGGGTGATGAGTGTTATCCTGGCCAGTAATTATGCCATTGATGATCTTGAAGGAAAAACCGTGATGTTCTCCCAGGAGTCTGCATCAGCAGCCTCTTTTTTGAAAATGATATTTCATCAAAGAAAAATTGCATCGGTTTTTAAAGTTGGCAATGTAAGTGATTTTAGGCAGGTGTCAGAATCTACAGATGCAGCACTGGTAATAGGAGACGCTGCCCTTAAACACCCATGGGATCAGGTTTTTGAGCACTGCATTGACCTGGGACAGCTCTGGCACGAGATGACACAGCTTCCTTTTGTCTTTGCCGTCTGGGTGGTGAGGCGCTCTTTTGCTCAAGAATACCCCGCCCGTGTAAAAGAGATTCATGACCTTTTATTGGCGTCAAAAGATCAAGGCTATCTTCATATTGATAAAGTTGTTGAAGCCGGGACAAAGAAATTAAATATGGATCAATCCATTATTAAAGCGTATTTTGACCTACTCTATTGTGATCTTGATGACAACAAAATCAAGGCAATGCAATTGTTTTTTGATTCCCTTCAAGACCAGGAAATTTTAAACGAGAGACCCGACGTCCAATTCTTTAATCCCCCCTTAGAACTGCAATGAATAATCACGGTGTATCGACTGGCAGCTGGCAACCGCTTTGATCTGATCAGGAGACAACCTTCGCTGTAGTCGAAGACCGATGGAACCCTTGACAGCATTGTCATAAGCAAAAAGTGCAGGGGCAATTTCAGCCGTGGCCCGCTGACGCCACGTGACTTCAGCAGCATATAATTTCAATCCCTCTTTCACAAGCAGGGCAGCCTTTTCCGGGTTTGGTTTTTTCCCTTTAACAGCCTTGCGCGCCTTGTATAACTTGGATTTAATAGAGCTTGTGCCCGCCACCTTACCAAGAGCCCTTTCCGATTCTTTGATCTTATCCATGGCAACCTTGGCAGATTCATTGACAATTACAGTTTCAAGGGCTGTCAACTGCTGTTCAAGAGAGGCCAGTTCATCTGCTCCGGATATGACCTTTTGTAATTCCTGAATGGTTTCATAAGCCTGGTCAACATTGTTCCGGTATTTTCGACGAGCTGTTTTCTCATCCTTTTCCAGTTCAACATAATGTTTGCGTATTCCAGACCAGGTTTCAGGAATCTGGTTTTTAAGGTTTGCCATAGCAGCCTCGTTTTCCTTAATTTTTGATTCAGTCAGGCTTAGGAATTCCTTGTCCGGGGAATCACTCCGGGAAACTCGTGTCCAATCCTTTTTTAATTCTTCGACTTCAAGGCTGATGATACGGATTTTTTTCTGTAGGCTTCGGATAAACTCATGATGTGGACGGTATTCAACAGAATAAGCGGTAAGATCTGCTTCAGCTTCACGAATCTTTTCCACGAGATCGAAAAGATTCAATGCCCGTTCCAGACTTTTTTTCAATTCTTTCTGCCATTTTACCGGTAACGTACTGATATCAATGTTACCCAGGGTGTTGATATGCCCCCGCAGTTGTTCACCTTCATTTTCATAGTAATCAAAGAGATATTTCTCAATGCAAAAC
>QMMT01000208.1 GCA_003647385.1 Deltaproteobacteria bacterium | reverse complement strand
GATTGATGAAAAGACAAGAACCCTTCCCATGACGCTTGAAATATTGAATCCCGATGTAAACATAAAAACTATATTTAATTTAAAACCAGGCACATTTGTAAAATGCAGTATTGTCGGGGAAACATTTGAAAATATTTTTGTGGTGCCACGACACCTGTTAAAAAGCGGCAATATCCTTTTTACAATGAACGACAAACATTTAAAGATGAAGAAAGTGACTGTTCTTAGAAAGTTTGAAGAAGAAATTTACATTAATGGAGGACTGAATCCGGGAGATAAAATTATTTCTTCTCCGCTTCCAGGTGCCCTTGAAGGAATGGAACTTACGATTAAGCAAAACGGGAAATAAAACATGAAATCACTGGGCAAATGGTCTGTTGAACACAGAGTTTCGGTGAACCTGATAATGGTCTTTCTTATTGTGGCAGGGCTATTTACGGTCTTAAACATGAAACGGGAAATGTTTCCTCAATTTTCCCTTGATATGATCGATATCGCCATACCATATCCCGGTGCGTCTCCAGAGGAAGTTGAAGAAGGGATCTGTATCAAAATCGAGGAACAGATCAAAAGCCTTGAAGATGTAAAAACAATGCGTTCCACTGCTCTTGAGGGGTATGGATCGGTATTCCTGGAACTTAAGGCAGGAACTGATATAGATGAAAAATTAGATGAGATTAAAACACAGATCGATCTGATTGATTCATTTCCAGAAGAGGCAGAAGATCCTGTTGTCACTGAGATTAAAAATAATGATCCTGCTATTTATCTGGCTATTTATGGCGATGTTGGTGAAAAACTCTTAAGGGATACCGCCGAGAAAATAAGAGATGATCTTGTGGAGTCAGATGATATCTCCCTTGCAAGCCTTATTGGTATCAGGGATTATGAAATTTCCATTGAAGTATCTGAAGAAAATTTACAGCGATTTAATCTCTCTTTTGATCAGGTCGCTTCCGTCGTAAAAACAGGAAGCCTTGATTTGCCGGGTGGTAAAATTAAGACAAAAGGGGGAGAATTTCTGGTCCGGGCTAAAGGGAAACTCTATACGGGTGAAGAATTTGAACGAATTCCCGTGGTCACGAAAGAAGATGGGACAACCATCCGGCTTGGAGATGTTGCAACTATTATTGACGGATTTGAAGATAAAGATGTCAAGGCAAGATTTAATGGCAAGCCGGCGGTCCTTGTGGTTGTGAGGCGTACAGACAGCCAGGACACCATTGCCATAACAAAAACAGTTAAGGCGTATATCAAAAACCATCAAAATTTTATGCCCAATGGCATCACGCTGGGGTATTGGTTTGATATGGCGGAGATGGTTCAGGGCAGGATTGATCTTTTATTGAAAAATGGTACACAGGGAATATTGCTGGTGTTTATCGTGCTGGCACTTTTTCTTGACTTAAAGCTTGCCTTCTGGGTGGCATCCGGAATACCCATATCATTTATGGGCGCCTTTCTTATCCTGGATTATTTTGGCGTATCCATAAATATGCTGTCCCTGTTCGGATTTATCATGACCCTGGGTATTCTCGTTGATGATGCCATTATTATCGGGGAAAATGTCTACACCCATTATAAAATGGGAAAGTCTGCCAAAGATGCTGTGATAGACAGTATTGCCCAGATTGGCGGGCCAGTTGTAATGGCGGTCACAACCACCATTGTTGTCTTTACACCCTTGATGCATATTGCCGGGATTATGGGGAAATTTATTCGCATCATGCCCCAGGCTGTCGTCTGCATTCTTGCCATATCTCTTGCGGAAGCCTTTCTTATCCTGCCGGCCCACCTGAATCATGCCCTTACGCCACCAAAAAAAAATAAGGTTTTGATTTACAGGATTTTCTTCTTTTGGCTGGAATGGGTGAAAAAAGATATTTTTGATGCTCACAAATGGGTTCGGGACAGGATTGAAAAAGCATTAAATGCTTTCATCCGTTCAATCTACACCCCTGTTTTGAAATATTGTGTTAAAAATCGATATTTTACTCTCGCCATCGCCGTTGGGATATTGATTACAAGTATTGGACTTCTGGCAGGCGGGCATGTGCCCTTTGTTTTTTTTCCGAAAACCGACAGCAACTGGATTGTTTCAGAGATTATATATCCTTTGGGAACCCCGTTTGAGGCCACTGAAAAATCGGTTAAAAGAATTGAAAAAGGTGCGTTTGAACTCAATGAATTCTTTCGAGACAGGGTGGTAAATGGTGAAGACCTGATCAGAAACAATTTTTCCCAGGTGGGTGTTATTCCCAGAAGAGACTGGAAGCCCGGCGTATACGGCGGACATTGCGGAGAGGCCTGGATAGATATCCAGCCCGCCGCCATGCGGCCGGATATTTCTGCGCCGGAAGTTACGGCAAAGTGGCGTGAGTTGACTGGAGATATTATTGGTGTTGAACAGCTTACTTTTTCCATTATCGGTGGTGGGCCTGGGGGAAATCCAATAGAAATTCAACTGAAGGGTAGTGATCTTGAGCAATTGCAGCTTGCCGCAGATGAATTGAAAAATGAAATTGGTAAATTCCCGGGAACCTTCGACATTACGGATAATTTCAGGCCGGGAAAGATGGAAAAGAGGATTCACATCAAAAAGGGAGCCAAATCTCTCGGCATCACCATGGCTGATATAGCAACCCAGATCAGACAGGCCTATTATGGGGATGAAGCTTTGAAAATCCAGAGAGGCAAAGATGATATCAAGGTAATGGTACGATACTCTCAAAAAGAGAGGGAGTCTGAAGGAAGTATTGACGAGCTCAGGATCAGGACCCGGGATGGAAGGCAGATACCATTAAATCAAGTGGCTGATATTGAAATGACAAGAGGGTATTCAACCATTCAACGGGTGGACCGGAAAAGGATTATTACGGTCATTTCCGATATTAATGAGGATATAGCCAATGCAAGGGAGATTGTTGAAAATCTAAAAAAGGATTATCTGGATACCCTTGTCACCCGGTTCCCAGGGGTGACCTACGATCTGGAAGGTCAGGCAAAAAGGACTGAAGAATCCATCGACAGTTTGAAGGTAGGATTTTCTCTTGCTGCAATGATTATGTTTTTACTCCTTGCCAGTCAGTTTCGATCCTATATCCAGCCGGTAATCATTATGACAGCCATTCCCTTTGGCCTTATCGGTGCCATTCTCGGCCATTTTGTCATGGGCCTTGACATTACCATGATCAGTATCTTTGGTATTGTGGCTCTGTCCGGGATTGTGGTGAATGACTCTTTGATTTTAATTGATTTTATCAATTCAAAGATCAGGGCAGGCGCAGCGGTTTTTGATTCTGTTATTGAAGCAGGACAAAACAGGTTCAGGCCGGTTTTACTGACATCGGTGACAACGGTTGCAGGTCTTTTCCCGCTTCTTTTAGAAACCAGTTTCCAGGCGCAGTTTTTAATTCCCATGGCGGTAAGTATCAGTTTCGGTCTGATAGCAGCCACCATTTTAACACTTGTTTTTGTGCCGTCGCTGTATGTGGTCATTAATGACATGATCGGTATTTTTATCGCAAAGGATGATGAAACCGAAATGGTGAAAACAAGATTAGATAATGAAAGCGTATCAAAAGAAAATGGATAATATATTCAATAAAGAATTTTGGATCAATGAGTGGGAAAATGATAAAAAAGACGATACATATAATGTTCACAAAGGGTTCTCCACGCCGGAATACTGGGACAAAGCAGCCGGCACCTATAACCGGAATAAAAAAGAAGTCTTAAGCCGTCGACTTGAAAAGACGCTGTCATTTTTTAAAAGAAGTGATCTTCTGTTTAAGGGAATGAATGTTCTTGAAATTGGATGCGGGACCGGAAATGTCGCAATAGAATTGGCAAAATATGGCGCTCAGGTGACAGCGTTAGATTTTTCTGAAGGTATGCTGGAAAGATTTAAGGCAACTATCACACCTGATATTAAAAAAAATATCACCATCCTTCATGAAGACTGGCACAAAATAAATATAGAAGAAAAGAAATGGGAAAACAAATTCGATTTTGTGATTGCATTCATGTCTCCGGGTGTTGCAAGTCCAAAAGCTTTTTTTAATATGATGAGCTGTTCAAAAAAAGGATGTGCTATCAGGGGATGGGCTGCAAAAAGAAATCATCCGATTCTCTCTGATTTATGGGAAAAAATAATGGAAACATCTCTTGAGGACAAACCCCAATCCATTTTATATAAAATTAATTTATTATTTTCCATGGGCTTCTTCCCGGAGATTACCTTTGATACCATTGAGTGGGATCAGAACGCCACGGTTAAAGAAGAATTCGGCCGACAGATGGCTTTTTTTAAAAAAGTGAGTAAGAAGACCGATACACAGCTTGAAAAAATTATTCGCCCATATCTTGAAAGTATCTCAGAAAACAATCAGATTGTCAGGAAGCACAAAGGCTTAACCGCCACTGCTGTCTGGAAGATAGATTCAAAATACCCTTAATAAATAACCTGGGTAGTTTTGGCATCAAACAAATGCATTTCATTAAGGTTCAACCCTAATTTTATTGTTTCATTTGGTTTAAAAAGTTGTTTTCCTTCACTTTTAGACATCAGTTTAACGCCCATAATATCCATATGAAGGTGGGTCTCATTTCCCAAAGGCTCCACCACCATGACATTGCCCTGAAACACCCATGTTTCAGGAAATGAGGTGTTGGTGGTGTTCATTGGTGTGACTTCTTCTGCCCGGAGTCCAAGGACAACCTTTTGGCCATCCACCAGATTTGTCCCTTCTTTATCCGGGACAGGGAGTTTAAGCCCGGATTCAAATTGTGCAAAGGTGTTCTTGTCCTGCCGGGTTATCCTGCATTCAACAAGATTCATGGGGGGGGTGCCGATAAATCCGGCAACAAATGTATTTACAGGCGTTGAAAAAAGTTCAAGGGGAGTGCCGACCTGTTCGATATAACCATCTCTTAGAACAACGATTCGATCGGCAAGGGTCATGGCTTCCACCTGGTCGTGGGTCACATAAATCATAGTG
>QMMT01000207.1 GCA_003647385.1 Deltaproteobacteria bacterium | reverse complement strand
GTACTTGGGAGCTGCCCCCCGGTGGTACCGGGCAGTATTATCAAGTCCGGATCCGAAGTGCTGACGGCACACATGAATTCTATGCGTCCAGCCCGGGTCTCGACAGTACCTCCCAATATGCCTCGCCAAATGAGTTACGTGCCATGAGACATGGCGGTGCCTATCAATTGTTCATCCGTTCCTACGATGAGAATTACACCACCATGGCCCAAAGCGAATCGATGGAGATCTTGCACGACCCCTTCGAACTATTTCCAAAGCCTGACCTTGACAAGGATTGGGATGTGGACGGAGCTGACCTGGTCGCGATTGTCCAACTCATCATAGACGGAGAGATTGAGAATCTTTCAGAAGCCATGGTCGTGATAGCGCAGGACTTTGGCCGAATACAGTGAAGATCGAGCCCCGCCTAAAAACGGGGTTTTTTATATCTGCAAAAGTTGGCCTGTGTAGGTCAGGCGTAAAACTCATACTTTCTAAGTGCTTGCGGAGGTACTGGCATTTTAAAGACTCAGTCAAGGCAAAATTCGAGCATCTCTATATATGGTGTGCGACATTGTTTTAGTTTTGGATTTTAAATTCAACTTTACAGCCCTGTGGCAGTGTTACCGGATGATTTTTCATATTCAACTCAATATAAAAAATTTAAGCGGGCTCTGTGCACTCTGGCTATAGGGTTGGGTATCCAGGATTTAAAATTTCCCCAGGACTATCCTTATCTGAATTTCTTTTAGTCACCGTTACCATAATAAACTTATTCTGTAGACTAACATTCCTGCCTGAAAGCCTGCTATAGGGAAGGTTAATACATTACACCTACGTTGAATGGAAAAATGTCCCCTGTACAAATCAGCCGTTAAAGTATACCGGTATATGTTTTTTTTTGGAAGCAGGTCCTTTGTGTCGCATCCCCCCAGTGTTTCCCTTGTTCGAGCAGTTGCAGAAACTGTTCGCCATTTTTTACCACTCTTCCACCCACAACATCAACACCCCGGGCAAAAAGTGGTTCAGGGAAATATCCCGCTGTCGGGCCAACGATAGAGATAAATGCATCGGGTGAGCAAAAGCTAAGAATTTCATCCAGTGAATTGTTCAATATTGTCGTACTGGTGCATAACACCTTATTACATGCTCTCAACTTTGTCGCATCCAGTGTAATGGGCAGGTTTGGATATTTTTTTATTAACTGCTCATTTTTTTCAATAACAACCAGTTCTGCGCCAACATTTCTGATCGTTTTAACCAGCCCGGAAAACAAACCGACCATACCGATCCTGTCCTCCTTTGATACCGACAACAGCCCCAGTGAATCAACAGCAGATTCAGCCTTAAAGCGGGTCTGTCTCATAACATGCTGGCAGATTGCATTAATGGCCGCCAGGCTGACCATCTCCTTAACCAGATCTTCATCACCAAATTCAAGTGCCAGTTCCCGGGGATCTTTCCCTATAAAATCAGATGACCTTAAAGTGTTATATTGTTCCCTTTTTTCATCAGGCAGGAGAATAAAACTAATACCGGCCGCCCCGCCTTGAAGACAGATAGCCATGAACTGAGCATCCTTTGTCTGGCCACCTTTATAAAATGGGGGAAAAAAAATGTTCGATATTGGCGGAAACTCAAATTTTGACGACAATTTTATGATCAGTTTTCTGAATTCATCTTTAAGACTCATGGCAGTCACTTTCTTACCCTTTAAATAAATTTATGGTTCAAAACCTTACAACCGGCCTTGAACCATAAATTATCTGGACTTATGTATCAAAAATTTTCTGATACTTTAACTTATCATTTTTTATCTTATTCCTGGGGTTTACCCAATACACTGGCAAACATGTCATCATCCCACAACTGGGAATCTGCAACATTCTGGCGGAATTTAATAAAATCAATGGTATCCTGACCGGTAATTTTTTTGGTATTAAAAGCGCCAAATCCAAGGAATGCTTCACCCGACATATTAGCGGCAAGCCAATGTCTGTGATCATTCTTCATGGTATCCCAGAAAAATTTCTTTTTCTGACGGATACCGTCAATGGATTTAATCAAACAGCCCGGAAACAGGTTGGCAAACTTCCAGATAACATTATTGACTTCTTTATCAAGCAGTTCAAAATCAGCATTTGCCTGATGCTGCTTAAGAAGCGCACGGCCATCTTTGAAGTCCTGTCCGGATTTATATTCGCCATAAACAATCTCACCGTCATCCACATATTTGTCTGTGATAATCAGTGGATTTCTGACCCATTCACCGTCAATTTTAAGGACAGGCACCACCTTGGAGATCATGCCTTTTGCTTTCATTTTATAAGAAGACCACATCTCGCAGGACACACAGTTCCACATGGCATCTTCGGCAGAAAGAAACCAGGGAAGAAAATCTGAAGATCCGCCGGCAGGGGCTGAACCATGGCGGGGCCCTGCCTGGCCAAAAATGGCGAGGTCGGAAGATACGGCGATATCACATGCCAGACCAATTTCCTGGCCACCGGCAACCCTCATGCCGTTCACCCGGCAAACAACCGGTTTTTTGCAGGCAAGGATGGAATCAACCATGTGATTAAAAAGCTCCATGTACTGGCCATATTCATCACATCTTTTTGAATAGAATTCTGAATATTCTTTTGTGTTTCCACCTGTACAGAATGCATAGGGACCGATTCCAGTAAAAACAACGGCAACAACACTTCTGTCAAGAGATGCATTTTCAAATCCTGCAATAACACCTTTTACCATGTCAGTGGTATAAGAGTTAAACTGTCTTGGATTGTTCAAGGTAATCCATGAAACAAATAATCCTTCGGTGACATTTCCTTTAGGATCTGTTAATGGCTTTTTCTCATACATCGCGCAGGGCGCTTCCGTCCCCCAATGGGGATCTCTGTGCAATGCATGATCTTTCATTTCGTTTTCTCTTGGCATCCATTCAAGACTCATCTTCATTTTCTCCTTTAATCTTTAACTGATATTGTTTTTTAATTTACTTTTTTTATGGTTTGTTTTAAAAAAAAATCTATCCTATATAGCCGCCATCTACACCAAGGACCTGGCCGGTGATATAACTTGCATCATCAGACGCAAGGAATACAAATGCCGGAGCAATCTCTTCGGGCTCTGCAAATCTGCCCAGCTGAATTCTGCCTTCATAGATCTTTTTAAGTTTTTCATCGGTCTGAAGTTTACCGGTCATTTCTGTTTTTGTGATTCCAGGACAGATGACGTTTACATTAACACCATATCTGCCAAGCTCACGGGAGGCTGATTTTGTAAATCCTATAATTCCGGCTTTTGCAGATGCATAATTGATCTGACCGATGGTTCCGAAAATACCGGCGGTGGAGATCACGTTAATAATTTTGCCATATTTTTGTTCTTTCATGTGACGGCCTGCTGCCTGTGTAGTATTAAAGGCTGCTTTTAAATGGATATCAATAATAGCATCCCAGTCTTCTTCTTTCATTTTAAGCAGCATGGAGGGTTTGGAAACCCCGGCATTATTGACAACAATATCAACCCCGCCCAGCTGTTTCACACACTCTTCAATCATATTCTGTGCGCTGTCATAATTGGCAACGTCCGCTGCCACAGCAACACCTTTACGACCCAATTTTTCAATCTGGGCCACTGTCTCTTTTGCTGCCGCATCATTAGAATGGTAGTTTACTAAAATATCGGCTCCCTCTTTTGCATACATCAGGGCAATGGCTTTTCCGATGCCCCGGCTTCCGCCTGTGACAACTGCTTTTTTTCCTTCTAATTTCATGGTTTACTTTCCTTAAATAATTTATATTAAAAATCAGGTATAAGTACGATTCTTTTATCTGGTGATTTTTTATGGGCTTCATCATAACTTTCAACAATGGTGCTCATGGGTCTTGTTTGAACAAATTCTTCAAAATTAATTTTTCCACTGGTGATCATGCTTAATACAGATGGATAGTATTCAGGCAGGCACCCCCAGGTCCCAATGAGTTCTGCATCAAATGCCATGAGTCTTGAGATGGAATATTCAACTTTCTGGGGACCAAATCCCACGACAACCATTTTCCCGACAAAGCTTAACAGGGCCAATCCAAGTTCCTGGCCGGGTTTGGTTCCGGAAACTTCAAAAATTTTCCACCCGGTAGAGGGCAGACCGTTTTCTTTTCTAAATGCCTTGAGTTCCCCGGAAATTTCTCTTGGGGTTTTACCCATGGAGTTCACGGCAAAGCTTGCACCATTTTTTAACATGGTATCCAACCGTTCCTGGTCGATATCAATGGCAACAACATTGGCCGCACCCAGGGCATTAAGAATTTGAACCATATATTGACCCACACCGCCGACACCAATGACAATGGTATTATCCCCTACCTGGACATCCGCCCGTTTGGCTGCCTGGAATGGGGTTGTTGCTGCATCTGCAACCACTGCCAGTTTTTCAAGAGGGATATTTCCACGATTTTTAACTTCGCAAAGATCAATGGCCGGTACCGGAATATGGCTTGAGTTCCCGCCGTAAATACCCATACTGTTTCCGGGCATTTTCTGGGCCAGACACCTGTTTCCCCTGCCGGTTTTACAAAGGTAACATTTCCTGCACGGCATTACCGCCGGGATAATGACTTCTTTTCCAATCCAGGCTTCTGTATCACTTGCTGCTGCCACAACGGTTCCGGAAATTTCATGGCCCAGTGTTAAAGGGGGTTTATTCACAGTGGGAACACCATAATAAAAATATCCAAGATCTGTATGGCAGACGCCGCATCCTGCTACTTCAACCAAGACGTCACCGGGATTGAGAGTGGGTACATCAATTTGTGTTTTTTCCAGTTTTCCAGGAGTTACGTCCCCGGTTTCTCTGTCTTTTTTAAATGGTGTAACCATTTGCCAAGTCTCAATTTTATCAGGTACATGTGCCATCTTTATTCTCCTTTTTTTAATCAAAAATTTTTAAATCTTTCAGCAGAACCAGCTAAAGCGGTCCCTTTTTAATATTTCACAACTTTAACTTTTGTCCCGATC
>QMMT01000206.1 GCA_003647385.1 Deltaproteobacteria bacterium | reverse complement strand
GATTGGGATCATCGGTATTGTCATGATTTTTATGTCTGAAATAGAATCCTTTGACCTGTCCGCTAAAGGCTTGTTTGGACTTTCTATTGTGTTCATAAGTGTTCTTCTGGCTTCATTCGGTAATATTATCTCAGCCAGAAATACAAAGAACAATATCCCGGTAGTCCAGGCGAATGCATTTGGAATGGGTTATGGAGCTATCCTCATGGTATTGATTGCTCTAATCTCAGGAAAAGAGTTTTCTTTTACAGCTTCCATCCCTTATATTGGATCACTTTTCTATTTGGCTGTCTTTGGATCCATTATCGCCTTTGGAAGCTACCTGACCCTTATCGGTTCCATAGGAGCAGACAAAGCATCCTATTCTATTATGGTCGTTCCGGTGGTGGCCTTGATTCTTTCATCCTTTTTTGAAGGGTATACCTGGAATTTTCTGGCAATCTCAGGATTGTTTCTAGTGGTCGGGGGCAATTTTCTGGCCTTGAGCAAAAGTAAACTCTCTTCTGCCTGACCCCCTTTATTTATGATCAATACCCTTGCATATCTCAGCAGATGTGTGTTAATTAGATTCGGTATGAAACAGTATCTAATAGATGGGTTGCGGCTTAAGGATTATGAAAAATTAAAAGATTATCTGGATAAATACCTGAAATCTGCACCCCTAGGGGGGATTTACTGGCTTGAACTGGATAAAGAATTGCTGACACCTGTTCAAAAAGAGCATGAAAGGTGTCATCCCCATGTCTTTGCCTTGATGCTGGAACAAACTTATTTGTCTTGTGAATTTCTTGTAAGAATTAAAAAAAATATAAAATGCGATTGCATGGATTACGCAACAAGACAACAGCGTGACTGGCTTATTGATCAGGCTGATGCAATTCTTGAAAAGCTTGAAATTCGCATTTAATCATATTTTAGGAAACCCAAATGCTTAAAATTATTCCTCTCGGCGGACTTGGCGAAATCGGTCTTAATATGATGGTGGTTGAATATGATGACGTTATATTCATTATTGATGCAGGACTCATGTTCCCGGAAGAATATATGCTGGGCATCGATATCGTGATTCCTGCCATGGATTATATCAGGGAAAATCGTGACAAGGTTCAGGGTATTATTATCACTCATGCCCATGAGGACCATATAGGTGCCTTGCCATATCTCTTAAAAGAAATCAGACTCCCTGTATATGGTACGGCTTTTACTCTGAGGATTATTAGAAATAAGCTGATTGAATTTGATCTGAATAAATATGTTGATTTAAACCTTGTCAGTCCGGGAGAAACTCTTTCAATTGAACCCTTTGAAATTGAATTTATCCGTGTCTGCCACAGTACTATTGACGGTGTCGGTCTTGCCATTAAAACTCCTGAAGGGGTCATTGTTCATACCGGTGATTTTAAGATCACCCATAACGCGAACAAAATGATGGCTACGGATATTTCAAGTTTTGCAAGATTTGGGCAGGAAGGTGTTCTGGCTTTGATGTCTGATTCCACCAATGTTGAGGTCAAGGGGTATACAAAATCCGAAGAAGAAGTGGCAAAGAATCTTGAAAAACTGATTGCTGCTGCCGGTGGCAGGGTGATTGTTGCTCTTTTTGCCTCAAATGTATTCAGGATACAGCAGGTGATTGATATCGCCATCCGCACCCATCGCAAGGTTATTGTAAACGGCCGGAGTATGGAGCAAATTGTTGCCGTGGCCATTGAGCTTGGTCACATAGAATGTCCTCCCCATACCATTCTGGATATAAAACAATTAAGTAAATGCAGAGAAGATGGTGTTGTCATTATCACCACCGGCAGCCAGGGAGAGCCAATGTCAGCCCTGGTAAGGATGGCCTCGGGTATGCACAAGCATATTAAAGTTAAAAAAGGTGACAAGGTGATCCTGTCATCCAAAAATATTCCGGGAAATGAAAAGGCCATTGCAAGCATGATCAACAGGCTGTATCGGAGAGGTGCGGATGTGGTGTATTCAAAAATAGCACAGATCCATACCTCGGGGCATGCCCATCAGGAAGAACTTAAATTGATGCTGAGTTTGACCAAACCCGAATATTTTATTCCTATTCACGGAGAATACCGTCATCTGGTGGTTCATGCCAGACTTGCCGAGAAACTGGGTATGCCCAGAGAAAATGTCATCGTGGCTGAAGATGGAAGGGTCGTGGCCTTTGATAAGGATGGCGGCAGGATAGAGGGCCGTGTTCGTACCGGTAGAATCCTTGTTGACGGTAAAGGGATCGGTGATGTGGGAAGAAGCGTTTTAAAAGAGAGACGGGAACTTTCTGAGGGCGGACTTGTTGTTGTCACCATGATCATTGATGAGGAGACCGGCGTTGTCCTTTACGGCCCCGAATTGACTTCAAAAGGGTTTATCTTTGATTCTGCCACCGGACATCTGGTTGTTGATGCCCAGTGTGTTATCCTTGAGATTGTTGAAGAGATCGAGGCTGGGCTTGAATCACGGGTAGAACTGATCAGAAAAAAAATGCAAAAAGCCCTGAAACAGTATTTTGCTTTTACTATAAACCGCAGACCTCTAATTGTACCGATCATCATTGAAGTATGAAAAAAGAACTCTATGGCATACTCCTTTTTTTCCTCATCGTATTAACGGCGGTCAGTCTTTTTTCCTATCATGTTTCTGATCCTTGTGTAGGAAATCATTTTTTCACTGTTCCCGACAATATTCACAACGCATTCGGGCTTTTAGGCGCCCATTTCGCTGGTTTTTTTATCTTCCTTTTTGGGTTGGGTGCATTTTGGATTCCGGTTGTCTTAGGGGTTATCAGTGTCTGGCTGTTAAAGGGAAGATCATCAAAAATAATCTGGTTGACCCAGCTTGGCGGCCTGTTTTTAATGATTTGTACCGGTGGTATGCTTTTCCTTTTTAAAGATAATTACCCTGTTTTAGGCACAACAATCTCATCCGGTGGAGTGATTGGGATAGCTGTTACTTCATTTTTATTAAAATATGCTAACATCACCGGCTGTATCATCATCCTGACGTTTTTTCTGATCATCGGTTTTATTCTTGCTACAGGAATTTCGGTTATTTCTTTCGGACTGTTTGTAAGACAGAAAACCATTGAACTTTTAAAAATCATGAGAGAAGATTTTCAGGAATTTATTGATTTCTTTAAAGCAAAGTATCGTAACTGGCAGGAAAAAAGAGAACAGGCCAAAAAAGAAATTGATATCACTCCAGTCCCTGTTACGGTCCCTGTTAAAGAAGATACGATTATAAGGATTCCTGAAAAGATCCCGGAAAGAGATGTTTTGCCGGAACCTGAAAATATTTTTGAGCCGACCATAAAGGAACTGGAAGAAGATGATTCAGATTTTAAACCGGATGTGGAATTTATTGATATCCGGGAAAAAGTTGAATTTAATCTGCCGCTGATCTCTTTTTTGGATGAGCAGAAAAAAACAAAGAAAAATATTGATACAGATCTGCTCAAAGAAAAGAGTAAAATTCTGGAAAACAAGCTCAATGATTTCAACGTGTTCGGTGAGGTGGTTGAAATTCTGCCAGGCCCTGTCATTACAACGTTTGAGTATCGGCCGGCATCGGGAATTAAAATCAGTAAGATTGCAGGATTGTCCGATGATCTGGCCCTTGCCTTGAGTGCCATAAGTATTAGAATTGTCGCACCCATTCCCGGCCGTGATGTCGTTGGAATTGAAATACCCAATGAGGAAAGGGAAATCGTCAACTTAAGGGAGTTGATTGCATCAAAAATTTTTATTCAGTCTTCATCAATGCTGACCCTGGGGCTGGGAAAAGACCTTCTGGGCAGGCCCATGGTGACAAAGATGGACGACATGCCTCATCTGCTCATCGCCGGTGCTACGGGAACCGGTAAGAGTGTGGGGCTGAACGCAATGATTATCAGTCTTTTATACAAAGGCACCCCGGAGGATATCAAGATGATCATGATTGATCCCAAACGGATTGAGCTTTCCGTGTATAATGATATCCCCCATTTAATTTCCCCTGTGGTAACCGATATGAAAAAGGCAACCAATGCTCTTTTCTGGGCGGTAAGAGAGATGGAGCGGCGGTATGAACTCTTAGAACAGACAGGCTTTAGAAATATTGTTCAATATAACAATATGGTGGTCTCAAAGCTTAAAAAAACAACTGTAGAGCCATATGAATCAGATGAAGTAAATGAAGAAGCGTTTGTAAAACTTCCCTATATTGTCGTCATTGTAGATGAGCTGGCAGATCTAATGATGGTGGCCTCAAAAGACGTGGAGTTTGCATTGACAAGACTTGCCCAGATGGCAAGAGCTGCCGGGATTCATCTGATCATCGCCACCCAGAGACCTTCTGTGGATGTATTGACCGGAAGTATTAAAGCTAATTTCCCCACCCGGATTTCATTCCAGGTTTCTTCCAAGGTGGATGCCAGGACTATTTTTGACGGCGGCGGATCTGAGAGTCTCTTAGGAAACGGGGATATGTTATTCTGCCCGCCGGGAACCGGAAAGCTTGTCAGAATTCAGTGTGCCTATATTTCTGAAAAAGAGATCTCAAAGATTACAACATTTTTAAAAGATCAGAAAGCACCGGATTATATTGAAGATATTACCATCGGAAACAGTGATGATGAAGATAAAGCGTTTGATGAGGCAGATTATGATGAGAAATATGATGAGGCGGTTTCCCTGATAACCAAAACCCGGCAGGCATCTATTTCTTTTGTACAGCGTCGCCTTCGTATCGGTTATAATAGGGCGGCACGGCTGGTTGAAATGATGGAATATGAGGGGATTGTCGGTCCCCAGGTCGGATCAAAACCCCGAGAGATACTGGTCAGAAGTTATGATGATGATTGATTTTGATGTATTGAACAGTATCAAGGGGTTTATGGATGATGATGAAGCCAAAAGGCTTTACAGTGTTGCGTTTAAAGCAGCGGCTATCGGCCCTGTCCTTGAAATCGGTAGTTATTGCGGAAAATCTGCCTATATTTTCGGAAAAGCCTGCAAAAAAAAAGAGTCTATCCTCTTT
>QMMT01000205.1 GCA_003647385.1 Deltaproteobacteria bacterium | reverse complement strand
GGACCCTGCCCCTGAGCATTAACACATCGCTTTTATGATGATTCCAACCCTTTGACAGATCCCTTTGACGGATTCGTTCGGTTGGGATTGATCTCTTTTCAGTGGGCAGCGTTACTTTTGCCACTTCAAACTTGGTTTTTAAATATAATTTTATATTTTCTATCAGATCATCATGACCCTTGGCACCACCGACATCAATTACCACACTTGCGTTAATGGCCAGATGTTTTAAATTTTTAAATACTATATCTATTTCAGATTTAAGATCCTCTTCCGGGCAGGAAGGGTCAAGAGTAATCCAGAATCCATCACCAACCCCTTTTAATTTTACGGGTGCAGTATTGTCAAAGTTAATCATCTTACGTATGACCTTCAGGTTATATCAAATAATTTTCAAGGACTATAAAAAATCACAAGGGGATAGTCAAGGATAGAATCCGTTTAAAAAATAATCCTTACAAATAGCCTTAAAACAGCTATATGTAAGGATTTTGAAGGATCTATAACTCTAAAACTTCTCTTAATTTATGAGAAAAATCAATGACGCTGTATGGTTTCAAAATATACCCTTTACAACCTTGTCTAAGCATTTCCTGGGCCTTTTCATCAATGGAATACCCTGTTGAAAGCAATGCCTTGATATCGGGATTGAGTTTCTTGAGTTTCAGGAATGTCTCAAGCCCGTTCATTTCCGGCATGATCATATCAAGGATAACAAGATTGATCTTATCCTTTTTTTGTTTATAAATTCTTAATGCTTCTTTTCCGGATGACGCAGTTATCACACTATATCCAAGTGCCTTGCAAATTTCTCTTCCAACTGTCAGAATCCTTTCTTCGTCATCAATCAGAAGTACGGATTCATTTCCCATAACCAGCTTTTCATCTGCTGCCGGGATATCGATATTATCTGTTGTTTCCTTTAACGGTAAAATAATGGAAAAAGAAGATCCCATGTCCGGAGAACTCCACACATCTATAACTCCGCTGTGATTCTGAATGATTTCCCTGGCAAATGTTAATCCCAGTCCCTTTTTATCAGGATAGTGTTTATGGTCTGCGGAATAAAAAGGAGAGAAAATTTTCTCCAACACATCTTTTTCCATCCCGATACCCGTATCTGTTATGGTAATCTTTACAAAGAATCCATTGCTTAATCCAAAAGTGTCGGCGCTTCCATTTAAAATAGCGGCCGATTCAGTGACGACGATAAGCTTACCCCCTTTTGGCATGGCCTGCAACGCATTATCAACAATGGACATAAAAACCTGGATGATTTTATCAGGGTCAGCCTCAACAATCAGGGGCTTTGGGTCAAGATCCACATCCAGAACAATTTTTTTACCCTTAAAATCAAGATTTTCCACGACTTTTCGAACCAGCCGGTTTACATCAATGGAACTGGTATAATACTCGTCAACTTTTGCAAAACCCAGTAACTGGTTTGCAATTTCAGATCCTTTATCAATACAGCTGATGATCTCCACGATGTGTCTATACAGTGGATCAGACGGCTTTACGCTGTTCATCATCAAGGATGCTCTGCCCTTAATTGCAGCTAAAAGGTTGTTAAAATCATGGGCTATTCCGCCTGCAAGTGCCTCCACTGCGTCAGGAGTCTCATCTTTTAATTGTATATGTTCCATTTGTATGCCTTGTCTTAAAACCATTTAATAAAGTTTTATCCAACACAAGTATTATATAGTAAAATATTTGTGGTATTTCAATAAGAGAAAACCCCTATTTTTAAAGAAATGTATCCAGGTGCCAAACTAAAATCAAAAAATAATTTAAGACGTTAATATTTCTGGCCTTTAATAATAGCCTGCCGCCTTTTTTATTGCTCAAAAGATTGAATACTGATACAAACCCAACTAAAGAAAAATAATGTTAGGTGTAAGGAGGTCATTCCGGTGACAAAACCATATAAACTTGTCAGCCGGGAGTTTAAGCAGGAAAATACCCACATTAACGTTGGTGATGCTGTTTTCGGCAATGAAAGCTTACCTGTAATTGCCGGTCCCTGTGCTGTTGAAAGTGAAAAACAGGTTTTAGCTATTGCAAAATCTGTTAAAAATGCCGGTGCAAAATTATTCCGTGGAGGTGCGTTTAAACCGCGGACGTCTCCTTATTCTTTTCAGGGGCTTGGAAAAAAAGGCCTTATCTTTTTAGCAAAAGTAAGAAAAGAAACAGGCTTACCCATTGTAACGGAAGCCATGGATGTTGAAAATTTTGATCTTGTTGAAGAATATGCCGATATTCTCCAGATCGGTTCCAGAAATATGCAGAATTTCAGTCTGTTAAAGCGTGCCGGAACATCTGACAGACCTGTCATTTTAAAAAGAGGCATGTCTGCCACACTTCAGGAGTGGCTCATGGCAGCTGAATATATCCTGGAACAGGGAAACAGGAATGTTATTCTTTGTGAAAGGGGCATAAGAACTTTTGTAAGACACAGCAGAAATACCTTGGATTTTTCTGTTGTGTCAGCCGTCAAAAAAGAAAGTCACCTTCCCATCATCATCGATCCCAGCCACGCGGCCGGTGTCCGGGACCAGGTCACACCCCTTGCTTATGCAGCAGCAGCTTTTGGTGCTGATGGTGTGATGATAGAAGTCCACAACCATCCTGAAAAAGCCATGAGTGACGGGGCACAATCCTTATATCCCGAACAGTTTTTAACCCTTATGAAAAAAATGACTGCCATTCATACAATAGTGGCAAAAAAATAATGGAGACCTTCCATGTTAAGGGTAAGACAGGGCTGTCTTCCATCTATGTGGGAGAAACCCTTAAAAACCTTAAAAAGTATCTGCTTTCCCGTCAAACAATCATTGTTACAGATGAAAATATAAAAAAATATTATCAAAAAGATTTTCCAAATGCTCCTGTTATAACCATTGGAACAGGAGAAGGGATCAAAACCCTTGCAACTGTTGAAACCATACTAAAAGAGCTTATCCATCATTCCTGTGACCGTGGCAGCTTTATTGTGGGAATTGGCGGCGGTATTGTCTGCGATATTACAGGATTTGCAGCTTCCACCTTTTTGAGGGGGATAAAATTCGGGTTTGTATCCACCTCTCTTTTGTCCCAGGTTGATGCCAGCGTTGGTGGAAAAAACGGAGTAAATCTTTCTTCTTTTAAAAATATGGTGGGCGTCTTTAATCAGCCGGAATTCGTGATCTGTGACATTGACCTGTTAAAAACCCTGCCAAAAAAAGAAATTTCAAACGGTCTTGCCGAAATTGTCAAGCATGCATTAATTTCAGATGCCGATATGCTGGATTTTATAGAAAAAAATAAAGAAAAAGCCCTTGCTCTTGATGATGACATCATTTTCAGGCTTGTGGCAGACTCTGTAAAAATCAAATCACACGTCGTGGAGCAGGATGAAAAAGAGTCCAATAAAAGAAGGAAACTTAATTTCGGCCACACCATTGGCCATGCCATTGAAAAAATAGCGAAACCAGGCCATGGAAGAGCTGTCTCCATGGGAATGGTGGCTGCAGCTGAATTTTCTCATGCCAGACACTTAATAAATCAGGAAGATATTTCAAGAATCATACGGCTTTTAAAAGACCTTAATCTGCCAACAACTATTGATTATCAGGCAAAAGAGATTATCAGGGCAGCCGGCAAAGACAAAAAAAAGTTCGGCAAAGACCTTTTTTTTGTTTTCCTTGAACAGATCGGAAAAGCAAGAGTTGAAAAAATCAGCTTTGACGAAATGAATGAGTTTATATCCTCGATCTGCCACTAATTAGTTTTGCTTTGTTTTTATAAAGCTTTCATCCCGGGCAATGGGTTTTAGAGATGCGGTTAATAAAAGGGCGATGGTACACAGGCCAGCCAGAATCAGAAAAACGATTTTATAACTTTGGGTTACATCGAATATGTATCCGGCCATAAAAGGACCGATAGCGCCGCCAAGGGTGCTTGAAAAAATGACGATTCCAAATAAAAGGCCATGAGATCTTGTCCCGAACAATCTTGCAATCAACGGTGAAACCAAAGTAAAAAAACCACCGTGGGCAAATCCATATATGACAGCAAACAGATAAAACATCCATAATGCTTTGACTGCCTGAAGCCAGCACAGTGCCGTTAACAGAAACAAAAGACAGATGAACAATGCCGATTTCTCACCGATTTTATCCCCGGCTCCACCCATCAAAAATCTGCCCGAGATACTCACTGCACCGATCGCTGCCAAAACCCCGGCTGCAACTGCCGTTGGGATACCAAGATCAATGGCATGTTGAACAATGTGTATCAAGATGGTGTAAACACAGATAAGAATAATAAAATAGATGGTACAAACCGTCCAGAATTGTATGGTGTGTATCGCTTCTGGAAACGTTAACCCCTCTTCTGTTTTGTTTATTTTTCCTGATGGTTCGCTCTTCATATTATCAATAAATTGTGCTTTCTGGATGGGATCACGCACTAAAAACTGGGCAAGAAATATGACTGAGGTCACAACAATAACAGCTAACACGGAAAATGAGGTTCGCCACCCATACCCTTTTACAAGCCATGTGATAAAAAAAGGCATGATAAACATTCCAACCCCGGTACCGACTTTGATGATGCCGGTCATCAGACCCCGTTTTTTTTTAAACCATCTTGCTGCCGTTGACAACGGTAGGACGTCTATACCACCGAGCCCGATACCCGCAACCAAGCCATAAAACAAATAGAGCTGCCAGGCCGAATTAACGGTTGCCATCAACCACAAACCCAATCCAAAAAAAATACCGCAGATACTCATGAGCAGTCTGGGACCATACTTGTCATTCAGATTTCCCAAGAGCATACTGGATAAACCATGCACCAGGAAAGCTATGGAGGCTGCACCTGAAATCGTTGCCCGCGACCATCCGAACTCATTTATTAATGAATCAAAAAACAGACCGAAACTATTGCTGGTACCCCATACAACAGCCTGGATAAAAAAAGAGGCTGCGATAATTGCGTAGCCATAAAAAAAGGACGTCTTTTTAATATCCGCCATCCCTTATCAGTACCAGTCTGAAACCGATAGTGTCACTT
>QMMT01000204.1 GCA_003647385.1 Deltaproteobacteria bacterium | reverse complement strand
GCATTTGATTCAGGGCATATTAATCAATTCGTCTCAAAAAACACACAAAATATAGAATTGAAAGGTCTTGTTGATTTTAACCTGGAATCCTCTTCACCTCAAAAGAAATGGAAGATAAATGTTTCTAAACTTTTTTTTATTCAACCTGTTGAGACAGCCATCAAAGATTTGTCCACAATAGTTTTGATAAATAACCAGAAGATAAGCGCCAGTGGTACCTTTGGCATCTTCCATTCACTCTTTTTTGAAATGCCAATGGAATACACTCTAAATTTAAATCTAAAAGATAGTTTAAAAAATAATCGTCATTTTGATTTAAAATTTAAAAACAGCACGATGGATTCTGTTAAAATTAATTATAAATCAAGTGTTTCAACGATCAAAAACCCTCAATTAAATGCTCATTTTGCCGGCACGCCAATAAAAGCCAAAGGAAAGATAATGCTTGGCTTTAAAGGGGGAGATATTGCGCATCAAAAAGAGACTTTTTCTTTTAATAAGACTAAAATAACGTCAGACATTGTTGCTGATTTTACAGAGTCGGGCAACGGGCTGAATTCCAAATGGGCAATAACATCAAACAACATCCATATTAAATCTGACTTAATGACCGCATCATTCCCTTTCGGAGGTATTTCAGGACGGTTTTTACTTGATAAAAACAAAAATTCTTCTGCAAGCATTACTATAAAGGCTTCTGAAGGGAAAGTATCCTCCTCAAGATTTAAGACACGGGCCTCCGGCATTGAGATTGAGATCCCGATCTCTTATCCTGATTCAACACCTGAATTATCCGGAAACTATTTTATTCCCATTATTTCATACTATGATCAATACAAGTTCAGTTCAAAAGGTAAGATTTTTCAAACAGGTTCAAAAAAAATTCTGATCAGCGGTGGGGTGTTTTTGAAGACACTGCCTGATTTAAAAACGCATTTTAAATCAATTCTCGGATTTGAAGAAGAAATTTTTGCATCCCTGGAGTTTAAAACAGACCCTGTAAAAGTTAATGATGCAGATATTGAAAAAATGATTGGGCCGCTCTCTCAAACGGCTGATATTGACCTGACAGTATCTGCTGAAGGGAAGGCTGATTATAATCATCATCACCTTAAAACTTTCATGAAAGTTAAAGTAAATAATGGAACAATCTCGATGCCTGATATGGATTTCACTGCAGCCGGGATCAACACAAGTGTGGTCTTGAATGATCTTATCGTACCGGAAAGTGTTCCAGGCCAGGTTTTAACCATTGATTCAATTAAAATAAATGAAATCAAGATTGATGATGCAAAGATTCGGTTCAGTATAGAAGATGCCAGGTCACTGCTGGTCGAAAATATACAGTTCAAATGGTGTAACGGACTTGTTTCAACAGAGTCCATCCGAATACCCCAGGAGAGTAATAAGTATTCTCTTACGCTTTATTGTGATCGTCTGGAATTGACACAGATCCTGAAACAAATGGGTGTATTCAATGCCGAAGGAAGCGGAACATTAAACGGTCGTATTCCTGTTCTCTACTCCGATGGCAATATTTCATTTGACAATGGATTCTTGTTTTCAACCCCGGGAAGCGGCGGAAAAATAGTCATTAAAAATACCGGCAGTATTACAGCAGGTATACCAATGGATAGTCCGCAGTTTGCACAACTCGACCTTGCGCAGGAGGCGTTAAAAGATTTTGACTATAAATGGACAAAACTAGTGTTCAACACCTTTGAAGATACTCTTTTTGTCAATATGGAGCTTGATGGAAAGCCCTCAAAACTTTTGCCTTTTGAGTATCAAAAAGATTTGGGTGGATTTGTCAGGGTAGATGCATCAAGTCCCGGGTCACACTTCCAGGGAATAAAACTTGATGTAAATCTAAAACTTCCCTTTAATGACGTAATGAAATTTGGTAATAAATTACAATCAGTTTTTAATTAACTAAAAAGGAGAGTGTATGACCAGAAAACTGTTTTTCATCGTATCATTCCTTGTTCTCTTTATTTTTACAGGTTGCCAGTCAAGTCATCAAGTTGAAGTAAAGCCTGTTGAAATAAGGCCCATCCACATCACCATTGATGTGAATATCAGGTATGAAAAAGCCCTGGATGATTTTTTAGATGATCTTGAAGCTGAAGAAGATAAAATAAAAGAATAGGAGTAAAGTATGAATCTGCATAATACTATTAAAATAAATATCTTGATCATTATCTGCCTGGTCTTTTCATCCCAGGTTGTGCTTGCTGCTGGAATTAAAGAGAGAATGAAACAACGACTCCCTGTCATTGCTGATTTGAAAGCTAAAGGCATCATAGGAGAGAATAACAGGGGATATCTTGGATTTGTTACAGGTGCAAGAGCTCAAGAAGGCGTTGTTGCAGCTGAGAATAAAGATAGAAAAAAGATTTATAATCATTTTGCAAAACAACAGAATACCACACCGGAAGTCGTTGAAAAAGTACAGGCCCAACGAAAGGCGCAAAGGGCAAAACCTGGAGAGTTTTTCCAGAACCCCGACGGCGTGTGGCATAAAAAATAGATCTTTTAACTGCTGTGATATTAAGGCCGGATCATTTTTGGTCCGGCCTTAATGAACCAAATTATTCACCAAAATATTTATTGACAGATTGAGTATGAAACGGTAGTTAATATTAAATTTCAGGCAGAAGCCCGAAGAAAAAAATATTTATAAAAAAGTTTTTAATAGACAATTTAAACCACGAAGGTTGCCATATCGGTAAAAGAATATCGATGCCTTGAGTGGTTTTTTTATTTTTTGGAGGGTTCAAATGAAATATTTTAAGATGTTTTATGCTGTAATTTTTATGCTTTGTTTTTCCAGTAGTTTATCTTTAGCACATTTTGGAATGGTTATCCCGTCAGACAATATGATCATGCAGGATGATTCGAAGAAAGTTGAACTTTTACTTTCGTTTTCCCATCCCTTTGAAATGGTTGGGATGCCGCTTGTAAAACCCCTGGATTTTTTTGTAGTCAAAGATGAAAAAAAACAGGATTTGAAGACTACGCTTCAAGAGACAAAAGTAATGGATCACAAGGCCTGGAAAACAAATTACAAGATAAAAAGACCCGGTGTCTATACTTTTGTAATGGAACCTAAGCCTTATTGGGAACCAGCTGAAGATTGTTTTATTGTCCACTACACAAAAACCATAGTGGCGGCTTTCGGGGATGATGAAGGCTGGGACAGTGAATTGGGTCTGAAGACGGAAATTGTTCCTTTGTCCAAACCCTTTGGTCTTTATGCCGGAAATGTTTTCCAGGCAATTGTAAAGTTTGACGGCAAGGTTGTGCCCTATGCAGAGGTTGAAGTGGAATATTTTAATATTAAAAGAAATGCCCATGCACCGTCTGACTATATGGTAACACAGACCATTAAAGCTGATCAAAACGGTGTATTTACATATGCCGCACCTGTTGCCGGCTTTTGGGGATTTGCAGCCTTAAATACATCTGATAAAAAAATGATGCATAATAACGAAGAAAAAGATATAGAATTGGGTGCGGTATTATGGGTAAAATTTGAGAACTGGCAGGAAAAATAAGATGCATATTTCAGAAGGCGTTCTTTCCGGGCCAGTGTTGGCATCCGGCGCACTTATCGCCATGGCCGGAACGGCAATAGGATTAAAAAAGATTGATTATGACCGCATTGTTCATGTGGCCATCCTGGCGTCTGCTTTTTTTGTGGCATCATTGATCCATGTAAATGTTGGCCCGGCAAGTGTCCACCTGATTTTAAACGGGATTGTGGGGCTGCTTCTTGGATTTGCAGCCGTTCCGGCAATCCTGACAGCATTGCTTTTGCAGTCGGTTTTTTTTCAATATGGGGGTCTTACAGTTTTGGGGGTTAATGTTGTGGTGATGGCTGTGCCGGCAGTGCTTGTCCATTATCTTTTTTTACCATTGCTGGGTAAATCACCCACCCTTACATTTACAGCAGGATTTCTGGCAGGCTTTTTTTCCATATTCTGTTCTTCTCTTCTATTAGGCCTGGCCTTATGGTTCACTGATAAGAATTTTTTTGAAACAAGTCTTGTCATTATTACGGCACATATCCCTGTAATGATTATAGAAGGGATTGTGACAGGGTTTTGTGTCACATTTCTTTTAAAAGTATATCCTGAGATTATACCGGTGAAGAATAAATGAAAATAAAACATACCATTATCTTTGCACTCATATCCGTTATGATTCCTGCGAGTGTTGCCTTTGCTCACAAGGTCATTATTTTTGCATGGGTTGAAGATGGCATGATCCATACCCAAAGCAGTTTTGGCTCAAAAAGAAAGGCCAAAAATTGTACCATAACAGTGGTCGATGACAAAGGGACGGTTGTCCATAAAGGACAGACAGATCTGGAAGGAAATTATTCATTTAAAATACTTGAAAAGGTGAATTCGGATCTTATTTTAAAACTCGATGCAGGGACAGGACATCAGGCGCAATGGAGAATCCTTGAAAGTGAGCTTGTGGCCGTTTCTTCACCCAATGATATCCAGGCGGCAATGAAGGAAAAAGAAAAACTGGAAAAAGGCCCTTCTATCTTTAAAATAATTGGAGGTATTGGCATAATTTTCATGCTGGCCTTGGCTGTAAAATTTTTAAAAAGGGAAACATCCTGAAATGATAGAAGAAAAATTTGCATCCGGTGACTCTTTTATCCATCAGCTGGATCCTAAAATAAGGATTATGGCTTCAATTGTTTTGTCTTTTGCCACAGCACTTTGTGATAATCTTTTCATTGCAGGAGCCTATTTTATTCTTTCATCCATTTTGATTACAATGGCAAGGTTAAAATGGATGGATGTGATTGTTCGATTAAAACCCTTGTTCTGGTTTCTTCTGATGATATGGATCATCCTGCCCTTAACCTTTGAAGGCGAAACGATCTTTCAATACTCCTGGTTGAAAATATCAGGCTCCGGTGTAATCTTGTGCGGTAAGATCACCATTAAATCCATTGCCATATTGCTATTATTTACTGCTCTTATTGCCACGATGACAATTGCCTCCCTTGGAAATGGGCTGCATAGACTTCAT
>QMMT01000203.1 GCA_003647385.1 Deltaproteobacteria bacterium | reverse complement strand
GATCATTAAAACCATAGAAGAAGGCACAAGACAGATGGGTTATCTGAAAAAATGTGTTGAAGAACTGGTTGTTGCGACAAAAAACCATGAAATTCGTCTGACCCGGATCATACCTGAAAAAACCACCGCTCCTGAAGGGGAGATGGGAACTTTACAGACTATAAACAAACCGGAAGCACCATGTTTTAATACCTACCGCGCAACCGATAAAGACACCCTGTGGACGATTGCAAGGGATTTTTACGGTTCAGGCATTTTCTATCCGGTATTAATGGAACATAATCCTGATATAAGTGTGTACAGTATCAGCAGCAGGGATACGCTGCGCTATTTGTGCGACAAGACACGGGTTGCCGGCATTTATAAGGCCATAACCGGCCGGAAGCAAAAAAGGCCTTTCTGGAACTATACGGTTCGATCCGGGGAAACACGCAAAACCATTATAAAACGATATTGTTTGAATGAACAAGACTGCCTTATAGAAGACAAACCCCTTGAACCTGGGATGACAATAGGCGTTTTTCTGGAGTAATAAAGATGGCGAAAAAAAAGAAAAAGATTGATATCCTACTGAAACGGGCTGAAAAACTGTTCAGGGCTGGAAATTTTTTGTCTGCTGAAAAAAAATTTGAGCAGATCCAAAAAAAACTTAATACCGATAAAATTGCCAAAAAACTTGAAATTTGCAGAGAAAAAACCAGAGACATTAAAGGTAAAAATCTTGTAGAACAGGGTCATAACGCCGAAAAAAAAGATAATCTATCTGAAGCAATTGCCTGTTTTCAAGGAGCACAAAAATTATTAAATGAGCCCTGGTTATCCGACAAAGTTAACGAGATACAGCATCAATTGACCGGGCATAAAATCGGTGCAGAAGCACAAGAAGCTGAAAAATCCGGTGAATACAGCAAAGCATCTGATCTTTATGCCAGGGCATGGAAAAAAAACAATCATCAGGATTTCATTTTTAAAGGTGGTGTTTGTCTTATAAAAGCCGGAAGCTATCTAAAGGCTGCAGCACTGTTTGAAAAATCAGACCTGGCCGATGACACGGCACTGTATTATTATGGTTTTGCCCTTGCAAAGACCGGAAAACATTATCAAGCACTGAAACTATGGGAAAATCTGGATACCCGTGACAGTCAGTTTGTCGAACAAAAACGTCTGGTCCTGTCCCTGGCCTGTTCAGGACTCTGCAAAACTTTTAACAAAGAGGCGGATATCAATGGCGTTCACCATAAGGCAACTTATCTTCTCGGCCTGGCCACTGCACTGGGTGATACAAAGCTGATTGTCATGCTTGAGACAATTTCTACATATAGCAAACTGGTTTTGATAGAAACCCTGTGGGAACAAAACAAGTTTGCCGCTATTGCAGACCTGCTTTTACAGATGGCACAATTCAATGATCCGTCCATCCTTGCCCTGAATGCCAAGACCTATTTTCATCTGTCCAGGAAAAAATCAAGTTTTCTGGAACCAATGATGACCTATTGGCTTACCGCAATCTATTCCAGTGAGATATCAGCAGGATTTTCAAACGATCCGGATAAAATAGAAAAAATTCAATATCAATTAATTCGTTTTTCAGAGGAACAGATAAATCGCCACCCAGACTCCCGAAGTGCCCGTTATGCCGCAAGTTATCTTGCCATTGAAAAAAAAATACTTAAGGCCATGTCGGCTGTTTCCCGGAAACATAATCAGGGCAGTCATCAAACCTGTACACCTCGATATGCATCAATTTTTGGTCTTTCCGATACCATTCTGGATTTGATCAAACACAGCAAAAACGAGTTTAAAGATTCAGAGCACTATCTGGAGACCGGCGGATATTATTCCAGAGCAGGTGAGGGCCTTTATGCATTAAAAACCGGTGATGTTAAAAAAGCGCTGTCAGTGGTGGAGACCATTGAAACAAGCTCCATAGAAGATGAATTCACTCACTATGTCGTAAGACTTGTCCAGTTTGAATTTGGACAGACTGCATTGAAGAACAATGAAAAAAGCTATCTTCAATACTTTGCCTTGACGTCAAGGTTGTTTGAATCCGCACCCACCATTGAAAAACGATTCACAGACAGAATTCTCCAATGTAGTGACAAACAGCTGCTTTCTTATGAAAAACTATTGATTTTTCTATATAAAAAGCGACCTTCTGACCTAATTGCAGAGGCCTGCTCTTTTGCGATGACACAATCTGCCATCATCAGATATAATCAAAAAAAAATGAGTAACAAGCAAATGAAGACTGTCGTTGAAAAAGCGCTTAAAATATATCCGGATAATGATTTTGTCCTCCTCACTCAAGAAAGAACAGCCATTTTTCTGGAGAACGAAATTATTTTCAAGGCCATGGACAAACACAAACTGATGAAAGCAGCCAGACTTGCCCGCCAATCCATCTACCCGGAAGTATGCGACAGCTTTTTTGAGTTTGGTGAGCAGATATTTGAGCAGATCAGCACCAGCGGCCTGGATGCTATCAATCAAAAAATTTACCTGCATGACCTTCTCAAGGCCTGTATGGACGTAGATCCGTATCATCCTGTTATTGATTCGATTAATGAAGAACTTCAATTCTTAGGAGATTAAACAAAAAGATGAATCCCTTTGCGGTTTTGAGTATAAAAAAAGAGGCTTCGAACAAAGAAATAATTCATGCTGCCGCCCTGGGTATGCGCAGCAGGCAATATTCTGCCAAAGAGATTGCCCAGGCCCAGAAAATGCTTCTTGACCCGGTTTCCAGGGCCTGTCAGGAATTTTTACATTTTATTGATCTCTCCGATACAAAAGAAAGGTTGATCCAAAAAATAACTGAAAAGTCAGAATATCCTGATACGCCTGAGACATCAGACTGTCCTCAATTGCAGTGTTTAAATGTTTTTGAAAAAAAGTCATGACCACTGAAAAAGAGCTGTTAAGACAGAAAATAATTGAATTTCAGCAAACAATTGCTGAGTTGAAATTAACCCTTGCCCAGAAAGAAGAATTGTTTGATAAAAATACAAAAGATTCTTTTTTAAGTCTTCTTGACATCATGGATGCCTTTGAAGCCCTGGAAAATAACCTTGAAACAAAAAAAGACAGCCTTGATAAAACTGCAAAAATGCTGGGCAAAAATATCATTTCTATCCATAGAAAACTGGTTCGCCACGTTCAATCTGCTTCTATTATCCCTTTGACATTTCCCAGGAACAAAGCAACAAGGGAACTATGCAAAATTATAGAAACCAGGGAAGATCCGGAGCTGGAAAATGAAACCATCCTTGAAATTGTAAAAAAAGGCTATATCAATACCAGGGACGGTATTGTTCTAAGAAAGGCAGAAGTGATCACTGTCCTCAACGATAATTTTTAAATTCTTTAAAATACGCTTTGCCGAATTTGATTTTTCGTTTCTTACTGTTTTTCTTCAGGTCTTGGAATTTTAACAATAAATTGTTCTCCATCAATATCGTTGTTAAATTTAATATTTGGTTGTTCCTTTAGTGCACGAATTAAACCCGTGCCAATACCGCTGAAAGGCATTGTATGAAAACTGAATTTAACCATCTGCGGATTTCTAATAACCGGATTCCCAAACATGACTTCTTCTACAGTTAAACTATTAGGCAATTTGCCCGGGCTTATTATTTCTACTCTATTATCGAATATCATTATTCTTATAGGAGCATTTTTAAAATAATCCCTGTGTATTAATGCGTTTACTAATATTTCAACAAGAGCGGTTTTTGATATTTCAAGGATTCCAATATCATTAAATTTTTGTCCTTTTTGCATATATCGTAAATTTGATTCTAAAAAATTCATTCCTTTTTTAAATAATCCAGGGATAGTTCCTGTCAGATCTTCAGGCTTGCTTCGGTAATCATTACCTCCGAGAGAATTTCCAAAAAACGAAACAGCTTTAATGCAGAAACCAGGTTTTATAGTTTGAGGTTCTTTTCCAAAAAATAATACTCCTGCTAAAGTCAATTTATCATTTCGCAATACTTTTTTCACCTTTAAAGCTTGCTCGAAAACAAGCCCTTTTTCTTCAATAGTAGCCTGGAATTCTTTTGTAAAATAATCTCGAAATAATTCCTGATTAACATCCTCTATTGATGTATCATACACTTCCATTTCATCAGCTAGCAAATGGCTTCCTTGTTGAAAGAGGCGAAGCATTTCCGCATTGTCGGTGACCCTTCTTTTATCCGGGCCTTGTTTAACGAATACACAACCATTTTTGTCTTTATACGGTTTGTTAATTCCTTCATCTACATACACAACCAAGATCTTTTTCCCACCTTTGCTGTCAATTGATACAACTTCCGTAGTTATATAAATAGCAGGAATAATCTTATCTGTAGCAATATTGCTTACACTGTTGCTGTATTGTTGGATATCCTCATATGTAAGCCCAACAATGTCGCCGGTTTTATCTTTCACTCCGAAAAGAATCATGCCGCCCATGGAATTTGACATGGCTATCATTTCACCGGCAATGGAATCAGGATGCGGCATTTTTTCTTTAAACTGCACCTTGCTTGTTTCACCGCTATTTATGATATCAAGAAGTTCAATGGCATTCATTTTTTTATACTCCATAATTCATATATGTTTTTACGACGGTTGAAAGCCTCTTCTCCGCCTTCCATTATTGTAACAATTTGTTTTTGTGTGTCATAATTGTCAATCGTTCCTCCCTGAACTTCAATTTTTGATTCCAAATATTTGCATGAAAGTATTTTTTCGCTGTCGCCGAGAACCGGAATGTTCGCATTATGTGTTGCAAAAATAAACTGCATATTGCCTTTTAAAGATTTTATCGCCGTTATAACATCTTCATAAATCGTCTGGTTATCCAAATCATCTTCCGGCTGATCAATTATAAGCACATTCGTCTCTTTTTGAGCAAGAAGGAATAGTATCAGCGCTGTGGCTCTTTGTCCGAGAGAATGGTCTTTTAACGGTTTGTCATTATAGTTGATTATAAACCTATCCTCCACACGAAATGAAATTAAATTAAAAATATTGTCTTTAAACCGCTTTTTAAATTCAGCTAATAAATTTTCACTTATATTTAGATTTAAATTCAGATTGTTCATATCTCTGTATATTTCAATGAAATCTTTATATG
>QMMT01000202.1 GCA_003647385.1 Deltaproteobacteria bacterium | reverse complement strand
ATGCCAATGCCAAGCGCACTTCCCAGGGGAATGGATGCATTCCAGAATCCAAGAATCCTTGCTCTTTTTTCTTTTGGGAAATTGGCAGAGAGCAGGGCTGTTCCACCCGGGGCATATCCTGCTTCTCCAATGCCAATGGCTGTTCTGGTAATTATAAGCTGCGAGAAATTTTTTGTAAATGCACAGGCAACAGTGGCCATGCTCCAAAAGGCTGCCATGATGGAAATGCTTTTTGTACGGCTCCAGCGGTCAACAAAGATAGAAGCCGGAAAAGAAAAGATCAGAATCGACCAGTACACACTTGACACTAAAAGCCCGCACTGGGCATCGGTCAGACCCATATCCTGTTTTAAGAATGGGAAGAGGGAAACAATAACCATGCGGTCCATGTAATCGAACATATAAAGCAGGAACAAAAGCCAGAAAACCGTCCAGGATTGTTTATTCTTCATGATTTAAGGTTTCTTTATACTGGCCGTGTTTGCGTACCGCTTTAAACATGGCAATACAGTTTTCCGGATTAACGCCCGGATGCAGGGAATTTGAAGAGCAGATAATCAGGCCACCACCTTTTGCCCCGTCATCAATGGTCTCTATGACGGCTTGTTCGACTTGATCCGGGGTGCCGGAGGGTAAAAGATCTACACAGTCGATATTGCCCAAAAGGCAGATTCTATCACCGCAGTATTCTTTTACTTTTTTTATGTCCATGCCTGCCTGGGGCTCCAGAGGATTGATCCCGTCATAGCCGGTGTCAAGAAGAGTGTCCATAAGAGGCCAGAGGTTGCCGTCAGAGTGCCTGACCACTTTAAGACCCTTTGTATGGGCTTTGTCTACGATTTGCCTGTTATAGTGATTCACGAACGTTTTAAAATGGTCCAAAGATATCATCGGGCTTTTGGTGGTTGCAATATCATCTTCAATTACCAGCACATCAAGCCCGGCCTCAACCAGAAGATCAAGCTGGGCAAGATTGAATTCCAGCATCATCTGGGCAACCGTGTGGACAAATTCAGGATTGCTAATCATGTTCATCATTAGATTTGTCATGCCTGTTAATCGCCAGGAACGGACAAAAGAGCCCCGCATGAGCCAGAATGTTGCTTTTTGACCCTTAAATCTGTCAATGGCCAGATCAAGAAGTCCCAGGTCTTCTTTGACCGGGACAGGCGGTTTGAATGTTTTTAATTCATCAAACGTTTTTACGGGATGTCCAACGGGCACGGGAATGCCATGTTCCGATAGTTTATAGATGACACCGAATCCATCTTTGACATGAAGATCATCAACCCTTGTTTCATGGCCGATTTCAAATGTTGTTATGCCGTCAATGTCGAAATTCTCATGGATCATGAAAAGAGTATCAACCAGCTTGAGCTTATCATTATCATTCATGAGCCTGAAATCCTGTGGCTCGGGAAGTCCATCGGTTAGGTGTTTACCAATCCCGATAATGGGACCCTCGTTGATACCGTGGATATACAGGGGTACGCAATCGGGTTCTTTTATTTCAAGGGCAGTGATGATTCTCTGTCTTCCGTTCACGGGTTTGTCTCCTTTTTAAGGATAGACTTCGTAAAAGATACTATACTGATCGGGAATGAAAATCAAATATATTGTTTTGTCTGAGATTCAACATAGTCGTTGAAGAAATTAATATTGTGTAGTTTTATTTGCCCTGATATTATAACATTAAGTGTAATGATTTGGATGGTAATTGTTACGAAATGAAAGCGGATCATTTAACAGAAAGTTTTTTTTATGAAAATCCTTCACACCTCAGACTGGCATATCGGCCGTTCACTATATGGCCGGAAACGATATGATGAATTCTCAGCATTTGTTGACTGGCTGGCAGGGTTTATTAGAGATGAAAGCATTGATGCATTGTTGGTTAGCGGTGATATTTTTGATACCAGTACACCCAGCAACCGTGCACAGGAGCTATATTATCGGTTTCTTTGTAATGTTGCTGCACCGAATTGCCGTCATGTTGTGATCATTGCCGGCAATCATGATTCCCCTTCTTTTTTAAATGCACCCAAAGAACTCCTGCGTGCTTTAAATGTCCATATTGTCGGATCGATCACTGAGAATCCGGAAGATGAGGTCATTCTCCTTAAAGGAATTTCCGGTGTTCCGGAAGCTGTTGTCTGTGCTGTCCCTTATTTACGGGATCGGGATATTCGGATAGTAAGGGCAGGTGAAAGCATGGAAGACAAGAATACCAATCTCATTGAAGGTGTGCAAAGACATTATGCCGCTGTCTGCAGACTTGCAGAGGAGAAACAAAAAAAATACAATTCTATTCCTATTATTGGAATGGGACATCTTTTTACGGCAGGCGGGAAAATAGTTGAAGGGGACGGCGTAAGAGAACTTTATGTTGGTTCTCTGGCCCATGTTGGAAAAGATATTTTCCCGGATTGTATGGATTATGTGGCATTGGGACATTTGCATGTTCCCCAGAGAGTTGGGAAATCTGAACATATCCGGTACGCAGGGTCACCGATTCCCATGGGCTATGGCGAAGCAAATCAAACCAAAAGCGTTGTAATAGTTGATTTTAAAAAACAAGCTTTAAACGTCACACTTCATGATGTTCCCTGTTTTCAGGTTTTAGAAAGGTTATCCGGCGGGATGGATAAGATTATTCAAAGAATATCTGAATTAAAATTGCAGGACAGTTCTGCCTGGCTGGAGATTGAATACACAGGGGACAAGATTGCCAGTGACTTAAGAGGGCTTGTCGAAAAGGCTGTTGACGATACCAATATGGAGATTCGCCGGATAAAAAATAAGCGCCTTGCTGAACGGGTTATCCGTCAAACCTGTCAGGAGGATACGCTGGATGACTTGGATTTAACTGACGTCTTTAACCGCCTGCTGGATACCTATGAAGTGGCGGTAACTGAGCGTTCGGCACTGATTCAGGCGTACAGCGAGATCATCACATTTCTCCAGGAAGAAGATATAAATGCGGAATAATAAGGGTGGATCATGAGAATTCTTGAACTCAGATTTAAAAATCTCAATTCCCTTTACGGGGAGTGGACGATAGATTTTACAACACCCGAGTATATATTTGACGGGATATTTGTCATTACAGGTCCTACTGGTGCGGGAAAGTCAACCATTCTTGATGCCATCTGTCTTGCCCTTTACGGTAGAACACCGCGGTTGAAATCAATTACGAAAGCCAACAATGAAGTTATGTCGCGGCAAACCGGGGAATGCTTTGCTGAAGTGAGTTTTGAAACCCGGGGTAAAGTGTTCCGGTCTCACTGGGGGCAGCACAAAGCCCGCAAAAAAGCAGATGGTAACCTTATTGATTCACGGCATGAAATATCAGATGCGAAAACCGGTAAGGTTCTGGAGTCAAAGAAACGGGATGTTGCCGCCAGGATTGAAAAAGAAACAGGAATGGATTTTGACCGGTTTACCCGGTCCATGCTGCTGGCCCAGGGAGGGTTTGCTGCATTTCTTGCCGCCGGACCGGATCAAAGAGCACCGATCCTTGAACAGATTACCGGCACTGGAATTTACAGTGAAATTTCAAAAGGTGTTCATGAACGCAGGGGTGGTGAATTAAACAAACTTGAATTGCTTGAAGCTCAAACTGCCGGGATAGTGTTTTTGAGCGATGAAGATGAAGCAGTATTAGAAAAAGAACTTGTCGCAAAGCAGGAAATTGAAAAGAACGTGAGCATAAAAAATGAGACATATGAAAAATCAATTCTGTGGCTGACAGGGATTGATGCACTAAAAAATGAGCTGGTTGAAATTGATAAGGAATCAGAGGCTCTATCCAATGACTTGTCAGCATTTGAGCCGGACAGAAAAAAATTATTCAATGCGAAAAAAGCTGTTGAGCTGGAAAATATTTATGCGACATTATCATCGAAAAGAGATCAGCAGGTAGAGGATTTCAAGGCTTTGGCAGACGTTCAAACCAGGGTGCCGCATCAGGAAAAGAAACTGGGATTAAAAGAAACAGATTTAAAAAAAGCACAAAAAACACTGGCCAGAGTCAAAGAAGAACTAAAGACAGAACTTGTATTGATTAAAAAAGTAAGAGCGCAGGATCTTCATATTTCAGAAAAACAGTCTGTTTTAAAAACTGACGAATTAGATTTTAAAAAGATGGAGACCCGGGTTTCAGAGAAAAAAAAGCAACGCCAAAGGGCAAAGTCAAATCAGGCAAAAGCGGATAAGGAACTTGCCGGTGTGGAAGGCTATCTGTCTGCCAATGCTTGTGATGCGGTTCTTGTTACAGAGCTGACAGGGATCAATGAGCAGATTAAGAATTTACAGATATTAACGACAAACAGTTTGGTAATAAGCAGGCAGGTTTCAAAGTCTAAAAAACAGCTTTTAACAGATACAAACCGGCATAAAAGTCGGGAAACAGAATTAAGTAAACTCAAAGTAAAGCATGAAGCAGCTATAAGTGTTGTGTCGCAAACAGGAAGGGCGATTGCAAAACATTTAGGAGATCGCCTGTTGCCGGACTATCGGACTGAACATGACGGTCTTTTGCGTGAAATGGCGTATCTGAGGAAGATTGAAAGCCTTGAAGATGAGCGGATAAAACTGGAGGATAACAAAGAATGTCCGTTATGTGGATCTTTGCACCATCCTTTTGCTAAAGGCAATGTTCCCAAAACTGATGAGATTGAGAAAAAAATCAATGACCTGTCCTGCCTGATCAAAAAAGTAGAAAATCTGGAAAATAATTTAAAGAAAGACGAGTCTAAAGAAAAAAAAGCTGCTGCATCACTGGTTAAAGCTGACAAGCATCTTGTCCGGGCATCGCACAAAAAAGAGGATGCTTTGGCAAATGTCCAGCGCTTAAGAAAAGAGTTGCAGACGGCATTACAAATATCTGCCAAGGTGAAAGAAAAACTTATCTTAAATCTGGAGCCATTTGGTATAAAAAACATTGCAGATACCGGCCTCAATGCCATTTCCAAGTCTCTTGGGGATCGCCAAAAAAAATGGCGGGATCATCACAACCAGAAGCGTAAAATCGAAAAAAAAATAAGTGAACTGACAGCAAAGGTAAAAAGCCTTGATGCTATTGTAAAAACACTGAATAAATCCCTTAAAGAAAAGAAAGCGTTACTCAGGACCCGTCAAAAGGAT
>QMMT01000201.1 GCA_003647385.1 Deltaproteobacteria bacterium | reverse complement strand
GGTCCAAATCCATGCGCGGACATATGAGGATGCATTCAATGTCCATGCAGATGAATGACGATCTTTTGTCCCGGCAGCAGATGCAGGGGGAAATGAAGGACTGGAGCCGTCCTTATATGGAAAACAAGTGGGATAAGCTGCCTTCCGCAGCAGAACATTATATTTTTGCCGGGCTTTCCATGTCCCGGGAAGAGATGGCCAGGAAAAGTCTGTTAAGGCAGACGGTCTGGCGGGGTATTTTCTTTTTTATACTGGGATGTGTGGGTATGCTTGCTCTATCTGTCTTCCAGGCATACCGGGCTGCAAAAGTATCTTTGACCCATGTAAAGGCATTTTCTGACAATGTGATCCAGAATATGCCGTCCGGACTGGTTACGGTTAATCCTGATCATGAAATCACATCCATAAATAAAGCGGCAAAAGATATTTTGGGAGGGGATTTGACTCAACCGTTCCCGCAGCTGATTGAATTAATACAGGAAATGGAGTCATCCCAAGGAGTTTTGAGCCGGGAGATCAATCTTACACTTGATTCAGGCCATAAGATTCGCCTTGATATCATTGCATCCCCTATTATGGAGAGTGAAAATCAAGCCTTGGGATTTTTATTTCTTTTCAGGGATTTAACCCAGATAAGGGAGCTAAAAAAACAGGTGGAGACAAACAAACGGCTTGCAGCCATTGGTAAACTTGCAGCAGGTGTTGCCCATGAGATTAGAAACCCTTTAAGTTCCATTAAAGGGTTTGCCACCTATTTTGGCAAACGGTATGAAGATGATCCAGCAGATAAGGAAACCGCCGGGATCATGGTCAAGGAAGTGGAACGTATCAACCGGTCCGTGACCCAGTTGCTTGAGTTTGCAAAACCCATGGCCATTGAAAAAAGAAAGGTTGATATCAATGAATTGATTACCCACTCCTTAAAACTTGTTCATCATGACCTGGATCAAAAGGAAATTAAAACAAAGGTTAATATTGATACAAAAAAAGCTGTAATCAATACCGACCCGGACCGGATGAACCAGGTATTTTTAAATTTATATATCAATGCTATAGAGGCGTTAGACGACAGAGGAACACTGGAAATTTGTGTAAAAGATGCAAAGGAAAAGGCAGATATTGAAATACGGGTCATGGATAATGGCGCAGGGAGTGATAAGGATTCACTCGACTTGATTTTTGATCCCTATTTTACCACCCGGTCCACTGGGACAGGGCTTGGACTTTCAATTGTCCACAGGATTATTGAAAATCTTGGCGGCAGCCTTAGTGTGGAAAGCACAAAAGGCAAGGGGACTTGTTTTATAATCAATTTGCCTGTTTCTTAAAGAGGATAAAAAAGATAGATGAAAAAAATACTAGTGGTTGATGATGATGCGGCCCATGGCAGAATGCTGAAACTATTAATGGCAGACTGGGGGTTTGACGTTTATCTTGCAGATGATGGGACAACCGGTGTGGAAATGGTTAAAGAGCAGCCCTTTGATATGATACTGATGGACATGAAAATGGTGAAAATGTCCGGGATGGAAGCATTGCAGCTGATTAAAATGTATAATCCTTCCCTGCCGGTGGTTATCATGACAGCCTATTCATCGGTTCAAACGGCAATAAAGGCCTTGAAAATCGGTGCCTATGACTATCTGACCAAACCATTGGATTTTGATAAGTTGAAATTGACCATTGACCGGTTATTTGAACGTATTTCTTTGAAGACGGAAAATAGAGATCTGAAGACCCGGTTAAAGGAGAAGTCCTTAGCCCATGATATTATCGGAAAAAGTCCTGCCATACTCTCCTTACTAGACACCATCCACATGGTGGCGCCCACTGATGCCAATGTCCTGGTTATGGGAGAATCAGGAACCGGTAAAGAATTAGTCTCATCTGCCATTCACTTTAATTCTTCACGAAAAGATCAGCCATATGTAAGAATCAATTGTGCTGCTATCACTGAGACCCTGCTGGAGTCTGAACTTTTCGGTCACGAAAAAGGATCGTTTACCGGCGCAGACAAGAAAAGAAAGGGACGGTTTTTGCTGGCAGACAAGGGCAGTATTCTCCTGGATGAAATCGGTGAAATGAGCATAGGTATGCAGGTAAAGCTGCTAAGGGTCATCCAGGAAAAAGAAATCACACCCGTGGGAAGTGATCAAAATATTAAAACCGATGTGCGAATTATTGCCGCAACCAATAAGGATTTAAAAAAACTATCTGAAAAGGGCGGCTTTCGTCAGGATTTATACTACAGACTGAATGTTGTGAGTGTTGAAATTCCACCCTTAAGGGAAAGAAAAGAAGATATCCCAACGCTTGCCCTGCATTTTTTAGAATTGTTTTCACAGAAAAACAAAAGGGATATTAAAGGCTTTTCTCCCGATGCCATGGATGCCATGATCCGGTATGAATGGGAAGGCAATGTCAGGGAATTGATGAATTGTGTGGAAAGAGGAGTGGTCCTTGCCAGATCCGACTATATCTCTATAGAAGACCTTGCATTTATTAAAGCTCAAATAGCTGACAAGATGGATGTTGAGACGGGTTTTGGAAATATTCGTCTTTCACAGATAGAAGAAAAAGCCATCCTTTCCACCCTTGAATCCGCCGGGGGAAATAAAAGTGAGGCTTCAAGAAGGCTTGGCATTACCAGGAAAACGTTATTAAAGAAATTAAAACAATATGGGAAAAGCTAAAATCACCGCAGATTAAAACCGTTCAATCAGCTTGTTGATCAGAAAGGTACTTTCACGCAGGGCCTGTTCGCCGAAGGGTCCAAACCATTTGGCAATATGGTCAAATTTTTCGATAAAAAGCTGTTTGTCATTTTTTCCCAGCATTTCAAGATGGTTATTCAAGGATGCAATATAATCTTTTAACAGGCCTCGCCGTTTCTTTGTGGCAAAAATAATTTCAGAGTAAAGAGAGCTGTCCTGGGCAAACAGTCTTCCCACCATTCCCAGCTCAAGGCGGTAAATCGGGCTCGAAAATTCAAGGGTTCTTTCTATTTGGGCCTGTTTTTCATATAGAAACTGCCCAAAACTAAATGTGGCAAAATGGCGTAATGCCTGGACAATTTCCATGATTTCGTCATGTTCTTTCGCACTGGACTCGACAATAACGGCACCCCAGAGGGTCAGCTGTTCCGTGAGCCACCGGCAGTCATTGGATTTCCTTCCCGGGGTGACAACAATGATCTGTTTGTCAAGGGAGCCTGAGGTTGGACCAAATAACGGGTGAAGCCCTGTCACAGGGCCTGGATGGAATTTAAGCATTTTTTCCAATGGCCGGTCTTTTATGCTTGTCAGATCGGCAAGGATAGTTTTGGATTCAAGAAAGGGTGCAATCTGTTCAATGATGCTTTCTGTTCTTTCAATGGGGACACTGATAAGGCAGAGATCAATACCTTTACAAAGTTGTTCTGCTTTGCCCCAGTCCTCTTGTGTAAGGATGTTAACCTCATAACCGGATTTGAGAAAGAGTAAAGAAAAAAACTGCCCCATCTGGCCGCCACCCCCGACGATCAATATCCTGGCACCCGGCCGGACACCTTTATGCTCCATCTGGTCTGTCTGTTTGACACGGGACTGCCTTAAGATTACCCGGTAAAGGTCTTCCATAAATTCCGGATCAAGATTTGCTTTGCCGGCCTGTACCCTTAGTTTTGAGATAAGATCTTCCTCTCTTGCAGGATGATACACAGGGATATGGTGTTTTTTTTTTAACTTGACCACTTTTCCTACCTGATCCTGTCGCTGTGCAAGAAGAGAAAGTATCTGTGAGTCAATGTGATCAATTTTGCTTCGTAAAGGAATGATCTCTTTGTTGAATATAGATTTATTTTTTTTCATCTTTTTCTTTTATAATTTTAAAATCCAAAAGAAATAAATTAACACCACAGCCGTATAATTTCAAGGGCAGCTTAAGAATTTTAAATTAAGGGTATCTAACTGATAATCAATTACAAACAGGATAAGTGGAACAAAAAATAATTAGGCGGATGACTTGTTAAACCATTTTAAATGGTTTATAAAAAACAGGTGCCTTAATATGGAATAATGCCCCATAAAAGAATGGTGGAAACCGATATGAAAATGCTGGATGAAATTATCAAAAGAGTTCGAAATTTGACCCATGATCAGCAAAAAGAGATGCTTGAGATCCTTAAAGGCTTGCAGGCCGGGAAACAAAGAGATTACCCGCGCCTGGAAGCCAAGACAGATATTGATGTTGTGGTCGGCGACAGGGTTATTCAGACCGATGCAAGGGATATCAGTGCCAGCGGTATTTACATCAACACGTCGGGAAAATTTGAAATCAATAAAAGCGTGCGGGTGGTTTTTTCCGTCCCGGGGATTGATAAACCGTTCAAACTCCAGGGAATGATTGTCAGGGTGGAGCAGGATGGACTGGCGATTAAATTTAAAAATATCACACCTTATTTTAAAAAAATCCTTGATGATATTATCTGGGAAAGTAACAATCCGGATGACAATTTTTCTTAAAGAAGGTATTTCCCTCTTTTCTTATTAGAGTTTTCCTTTTTACCTTAACCACAATAAAGGTGCGCATATAGTGCCGTCAAAGTTGCAGTTTGATCTAAAAGTTTTGTTTGGATGCATTTGCGTGTTCGGGTCCGCCTTCTTTTTTTACCTGGCTACAGTCATTATCAAGTGGGCACGGATCAAGGGTCTGCAGATTGATACCGCCTCTTTTGTGTTTGCGAGATTTTTACTGGGGTTTATCACTGTGTCAGTCCTGATGGCGATAAAGAAAAAGAAAATCAGGGTAAAGAAAAAGCAATACCTGATTGGCAGGACAATCGCTAATTGTATTGCAGTATACTGTTTTTTTAAAGGTGTGGATTTGACATCCGTGGCCCAGGCCAATATTTTAAATATGACCTATCCTATTTTTATTACGATTTTTTCATGGGTTTTGTTAAAGGAACAGCGGGATGTTATCACCGTTATGATTGTTGTTATGGCATTTGCCGGGGTCTGGCTGATCCTGGTGCCCGAAGAGATGAATTTTAATCTCAATTCTTTATGGGCATTGGCATCAGGTGTCAGCGCGGCCATTGCCATTATGTACCTGAACCTTTCAAGACAGGTTCATGATACGGAATCCATTCTATTCTTTCTGTTTGGCCT
>QMMT01000200.1 GCA_003647385.1 Deltaproteobacteria bacterium | reverse complement strand
GCAAAATTTATTAAATTCACATATTTAGTTGCGCTCGTTCAAAAAACTTAAGATTGTATTCACAATAAAAACTAAATTTATAAAAAGGATAAAACCCATGACAAATGAAACGGTTACGATTTACAGCGGTGGACTTAAAGGCGCAGAAGAAACCTTTGGTGAATGTGCCCAGAAGTTTGGAATCAATGAAATAAATTTCTCATTTGAAGGGCATAAACCTTCAAGAGATAAAAACATTACCCTGCTCAGTGATGAAGAACTGAAAAAAGGTAATATCAGTATGGAGATTGTATCTGCACGAATGGGCAGGAGATATGCAAAGGTGGATAAAATCAGGAAAATTTTTCAGATTATTGTCCATATGGTTAACAAAGGATATCAGGTGTTTGCAATAGGCTGGATTCAGTCTGATAAAACTGTTAAAGGCGGAACCGGCTGGGGTGTGGAGCTTGCCAAATTTTTTAACAGACCCATAAGTGTTTTTGATCAAGATAAAAACATGTGGTTTACATGGAAAGAAAATGAATGGAAGGAAGACGAACCTGTCATTTCACATAAAACTTTTTGCGGTACAGGAACCAGGAATCTTTCAGATGAAGGCAAAAAAGCGATTGAAAACCTTTTCAACCGTTCATTTGCATCATAATTTTTAATTTGCGATTACCTCTGTTTCATAGTGCGACAGAGGTGATCTTTTTTGACAAATTTTATCAGTGCTGTCAATACACGGATAATGATAGGTTTTCCGGGAATATCAAATGATTCAAGCTTACTCAACTATTTCCAGGATAACTCTTTTTTGTTCCTTTGCTGATGCACAAGATAAAATAGTTCTCATTGCCTGAGCTGTTCTACCTTTTTTACCAATGACCTTCCCGAGATCCTCTTTTGCAACCCGCAACTCCAACACAAGCGTCTGTTGAGCCCTTATTTCCTGAACTTCAACCTGATCCGAATTATCAACCAGTGCTCGAGCAATGTACGTAATCAACTCTTTCATAACCTGTTCTCCTTTCTATCTGTCCGATGGTAGAGGAAAATATAATATGAGCTACTATACACAAGTATTGCCATACTCTTTGCATCTCTTTGGGAAACCCACCCAGAAAAACTTACAATTAGAGTATCACAGCTTATAATAATCTCAAGTATTATTTTGTTTTATCCATTTTGCTTGACATAAAAAAGAAATCAACTATCTTAGGACACGTAGAACAATATTTGCGAGCAGAATATTTTATTATCGTGCCCGGTAAAATATTCTTTTTCGATCAGGGTGAAATGAAGGAATTAAGAAAGTGGTTACTGAAATTACAACATCGGATGCCGAACGTAAAATGCTTTCAGATGCAGGATATGCTGATCCGGCGATCAACTATTATCTTGAAAAAAAATATATGGGATGTATTGAAAATGCTGACCAGGTGTCGGAAAAAATCGGGTCCTGCGGAGATATCATGCGAGTCTACCTTAAAATGGATGACCATAACCTCATTGATGATGTCCGGTATGAAATCACAGGCTGTGCCGGAGCAATTTCTGCGGCCATGGCTGCAGTTGATCTGGTAAAAGGCAAAACAATTGATGACGCCTTAAAAATGAATGATGGGGACGTTTTTAAAGTTCTTGAGAATATTCCTGAAAAAAAACATCATTGTATTCAGCTTGCAGTCAAGACAATGCACCAGGGGATTTTAGAGTATAAAAACAGAACGATAATGTAAATTTAAGATCCCGCCCTTAGATCCCCCTTTTAAATATAGAATATTAATTCTAAGAGTGGAACCATAAAAGGAAATAATTATCCCCAGACTCTTTTTGAAGCATTTCTTTTTCATAGTTTCTCTTTGTCTCCTTTTATTATCCGGATGCAGCACTTCTTCTGAATTTCATATCGAAGATCTTGCCAAAACAGATATTGATATTGTCTCTGAAATTCACATGGATGAGGTGGTCGACCTTTTAAAAGAACTAACGACAAAGCTCTACAAAAAAAATCCTTATGAATTACATAAAGTTTACGGGCAGACAATTAATTCACGCCTGAATCAAATATTTATATGTCCGGTTGATAAAAAATTTAAAGAGCTTGAGTACAAAGAGTGTACAGATGCTATCTTGCTGGGATTTGACCCCGAATTTGAAGGGGACCGTATCTTTGCACTGATGCATGGTTTATATACAATGATTTACAAATCATATAACAGCAAATGTGAACTTTTCATGCTGGATTATCTGGATGCACAAAACCTTTACAACAGTGCCAGAAATATTGAAATCTTTGTCTGGCGGCTGAATACAAGAAAAAAAGCTGATGGCCGGCTGTTTGTCCTGACCAACAGTTTTGAAAATGAAATAAAAAATCTAAGTTATGAACGTATTTTCGGAAAGCTTATCTCTCTACAGGATATCATGGCAAAAATCACCTCAGACAGGACCGGCCGAATCATTAAAAAAACAATTCAGTTCGCCGGCATGTCTTTTTTACCCATTGGCTTCTAAACCCCTTGTTTATAAATCTGTCGGCTTTAAAAAATATCAGTAATTTAACGGTTTCTCAAATCGCTGCAATTGAGCTTTATAATACTCTTTTTTGTCTTTCGAACGGTTGAAAGCCTCTTTGGCAGCAATGACAGCATTTGAAAAATCATTGTTGGCAAACAGCGCCTCGGCATAGGTATCCAAGATAAAGGCTTCTCTTTTTTTCTCCAAAGCCCTTGTGGCGTATTCCAATGCTTTTTCCCGGTTCCTGTATTCTTTTTTGGGACATGTTACAAAAAGCCAGGAAAGATTATTTAACGCATGGACGTTTTCAGGATCGACTCGCAGGACGTTTTCATATGAATCAATGGCCTTTTCATAATTTTCCCTGCTGTAATAATAATCACCGACAACAACATACAGGTTTGAATTTTCAGGATCAACGTCCAGTTGTTGAAAAAGAATATTTTCAGCTATAAAATTACCGAATGATTCTTTGGCCACACCGAAATTTATGGAATAGCCGGCGCCAAAAAGAACCACAACCAGGACAAAATATCCGACAATCAATTTTTTGACCTTTGAATGATGTCCCTGTCTCATAGCTGGTATTGTCTGACATTTTTCCAGGAACCTTACCCTTTGACCGATACTGTAATGGTGCCAGTTGGGTTTATCAATGGATTGCCTGGATAACGATGCGATTTTGTAGAATGTTGAAATAAGCGGAGATGCATCATTGGTGAACTGATAGATATGGAGATCGGCCTGGCGTTCAAAATTTCTCATAAAAAAGCCGAATACAAACCTGAAATAGAGAATAAAAAATCCAATGAGTGTGGTACTGATTAAGATCGGGTGGGCTGTATTCTTTGGGACACCCACAAACTCAAACAGTTTATAAACAGGTTCAATAATATATAATAACAGCATAACGGGTTCAAAAAAGACAAAATTACAGGCAATAAACCCTGCGAAAAAAAAGAGATAAAACACCATGTGATATTTTTGAACATGACCAATTTCATGCAGCATAACAGCATCTATTTCATCATCATTCAAAGAGTAGAGCAAGGCAGGTGTGACAAGAATATACCTGAATCGCCCGACAAGCCCCATCACACCGGCTGTAATCATGGTACCGCCGAACAGCTCCCATTTTAAAATGTTTGAATAATTTAACCCGGCTTTTTGACAGACCGTTTCAATCCTGTCCCTTGGTAACCCCGGCTCCAGGGGTTTACAATTCCAAAGTTTTTTAATCAACACAGGTCCAAAAATGGATATGGCAACAAGGAACAGGGCAATATATCCAATTTCACCTGCAGGAGTTTGCAACAATCCGTTAAGCGGCTGCCAGGGCAAAAGTCTCAGGATATCTGCAACGATTGACAGGAAAAACCAGGGCAGAAGTGCGGGCAAAGAAAAGGAAACATTGGATATGATAAAATTCTTTTTTGATACGTTTCCTGCAAAGTATTGCTTTTGTACACCATATGCCGCATTCCAGATAATAATTAAATATAAAAGAAACAGTCCTAAAAAAATAATGGCTTCAAACGTTGGAACCGCATCAAAAATTTTTATGCCGGAAAATAAAAACGTTAATTTAAATCCATAAATATTTACGGCAAAAATCACCAGCGCAAGGACAGACAGACGGGATATATAAATATTTATCAAATGATCGATATTACCGTAAGGATTCCGGGATGCTTTTTTTTCAAGTCTTTTAAATACAAAATGACAGATAAAAACAAACAAACCACTGATCAGAAGGCTGTCAAAGACAACACTATAATCAAAGATTTTTACCGTATCAAACAGCTCAGAAGTTGTATATATGACCAGCGCGACAAGGAAATATAAAAAATTGGAAAACATTTAGATGCCCCCGTAATTGGCAAAGGCATTTAAAACGATCCAGGATTTCACATCAAACTTGATTTTGTTATCATATAAAATATCTGCGGCCTGTTCCTTAGATAACATCAGGGTCTCAATATCCTCGGACGGCTCATTAAAGCGATTTGTCGGCCGGCCTTCGCATTCAACAAACAAGAGACTGACTGACTCGTCCGTCAACCCTGAAGACGAATAAATAGCAGGACTTTTTTTTAAAACCTTTGTAAGGGTTAACCCGGTTTCTTCAAAAAGTTCTCTTTTCCCCGCCTGCTCTATGGTTTCACCCCTATCCACAAGGCCTGCAGGAAATCCATATTGCCAGCCGGCAAGGGCGACCCTGAATTCTTTTATTATGACTATTTTTCCGCCGGGTTTATGAAGCGGAACAATAACAACAGCATCTGGGGATATACCCTCGTTTTCCAGGGGATTTAGCTTTTTTGATCGTGATGCAAAGATCCATTCTTTTTCACTGTTTATCCGATCTTTATAACTGATTGAAAAAAGATTCAGATGCTTGCAGTTCGTTATTTTTTTTACCGTATTAATTTTCATATTTGTTCCCTGCTGGAACTCCCCTTTCAAAAAATTATGAACAAACAATAAGCATGCAGGCAAGGAATACTACCCAATGTGATCTATTTTTACAATGAAAGTTTAGTATTAAAGAAGGGCTTATACGTACATCAGATATTTGAATACAAGCCAGAAATGGCTGGCACTTCCCAGCAATACAAACAAATGCCATATCTCATGGAATCCAAATATTCCGGGAAACGGGTC
>QMMT01000199.1 GCA_003647385.1 Deltaproteobacteria bacterium | reverse complement strand
GCTCTATGTATCTGCCATAAACAAACAAAATCACAAAAAAACTGATACTTAAAATTGTGATTGATCGAACAAAGCCACCAGGCCTTAAGGAATATACTTTTCTTTGTGACTTACTGGCTTTGTACGAGAATAAAATCAAGTGGATTATTTCTCGAGCATTTTTATAATCTTTTGATTCTGCTCAATAAGAATATCAACCTTTTCAATCATGACATCAAATTTCTCTTTAAGTTCTTCGTTATTACCATTCAGCTGATCCAGCATCCGGATCGTATACTCACTGCCAAGGGCTATCTGTTTAAAAAGATAGTCCGAATTGACCGAACTGTTTTCTTTGGGAACAAAAGATTGATATTTATCTGAAAAAGTGTCTGAAATATCAGATGCATAACAAAAAGATGAATAGCATATAATAAAGAGAAAAATGATTAATTTTTTCATGACGATGTCTCCTTTTTGGGCTCATACACAAATTTCCATTCATTGTATTTTTGTTTATTTTCAAAGGATTTATACTTCTTAAGAAACCCTCCTTTTTTAATAGGCTCTTCCTGGCTTCGACTGAAAATTCCCTTAATACCACCCTTTCCATCATATATAAATCCCCAGCCCCCATCTTTGGTCATGGGATCTTTAAACAGTTTTCTTAAGTGACGCTTTAAGCCGGGGAACCGGTTGTCCTTTAAAAGAACGTTTAAACTGCGGGGATATTTTTGTGTTCCCCCCGGCGACTGTTGATAATAGGATTCTATGGCACCAATAATTTGACTTGTTCTGAAAAAAAGTTCTTTTTCTTTGTCTCTTTTTACTATGGTACTCCACTGCTTTTGAACCACCATTAAAGAGACAGACACTATGATAATTAACAGCAAAGCCGCAGGATATGTAAATCCTTTTTCACCATTCATTATAAGGTATTCCATAAAGGCTGATCTTGTCACTGCCGCTATGAATATCATATATTCCGGAAAGACCTTCACCTTCCGGCGCTATGGATATCCATGTCTCACCTGATCGTGTAAAAGGATCTTTGGGAATGGTTCTGATATATTTTTTTTCGGCAAGAACCTCCAGGGATTCAGGATAATCACCATGATCTGCATAATATTGATCAAGAACATCTCTTAAAACAAATAAAGAATTTCTCAAAGATGCCTCTTTGGCACGGATGACGGATCGTTGGAAGCTTGGGGCAGCAATGGTCGCAAGTATACCGATAATTGCAATCACCGTCATCATTTCTATGATTGTAAACCCTTTGTTGTTTATTTTACCAATCTTTGTAAAAAGTTCCATCCAGTGCCTGCTTGTCACTTAAGCAATAAATATCATATATATCCTGTCCTCCCCATATGGTGCTTTCCATATCATCGGCATAGGATCTTAACCCCCATTCACCCTCTTCAGTGATGGGATCTTTTGGAATTCGTCTTAAAAATTTTTTCTTTTCACCCGTTGCTGTTTTTAAATCAACCCCGGTCACAAGGATTTCAAGTGTTTCAGGGTATCCACTGGATGATGCACTAACAGGTATGATCTTTTGATCAACCAGTTTTTTATACTCGTCCAGGGCTGTTCTGATCACCCGTAGATTGTTTCTTAATTCCAATTCCCTGGTTCTTTTATATACCACCTGAGACAAAGGGATAATCCCTGTGGCAAGAATAGAAATAATGGCCAGCACCGCCATCATTTCTATAAGTGTGAACCCACAATTTTTATTCGCCATACACATATGTCCGGTCTACGATATGGATGTCTTTAGGAAAAATTATTTTTTTCAGCATTTTTTGACGTGCCTCTTCTGCTTTTTGATAGGAATCATACTGCCCCACAAAAATTCGATAAAAAATGCCTTTGTCTTCAACCTGTGCCGGTCTGACCCAGGTTTTATAGTCCATATTTTCAAGCGCCTCGGACTTTTTTTCTGCATCCATCTCATCTTTGGATGAATAGACCTGGACACTGAAATAATTATCGCTGGGGAGAAATTCATCCTCTTCAATCACCATAAGGTAATCTTCCAAAGGAGCATCGTTAAAATTAGTCGCCTTAATTATTTTTTCTTCTGCAGGCTCTTTCATAGACACCTGGTTCTCATTACCGGACCAGAATCCTGAAATATCTGATTCCGGAATATCCTGATTTCTTATGATAACCGGTGTAATCGTCATAAGAATATCAGTTTTAACAACTTCACTGCTTTCCGTTGCAAAAAGGCTTCCGATACCGGGTAATTCTCCAATCCATGGAATGACCTGAGTTGTAGTCCTGTCCGCATCCTCAATCAAACCGCCAATAATAACACTGTCACCGTCACTGATTGTCAAAGCAGTATCAATAGTTCGGGTCTTAATGGCAAACTGGGGATCGAGTATGGTTCCGACATTCGAACCCAGTGTACTGATTTCAATAACCAGTTTCATTGAAACCTGTTCATACATATTGACAACAGGTTCTACGGTGAGTTTAACACCAATGTCCTGGTACACATAATCATAGGTGGTGGCTCCATCGGTTTGAACGACACGATTAGACCGTAAAGGTACCTTTTCACCAATTAGAATCGATGCCTTTTCCGAACTGCTCACCCTGATTTGCGGTTTGGCAAGAATCTTAGTATCGCCATCTTTTTTAAGCAGTTTTAATGTCGCAGTCGGTAAAGAAAGATACAATTCCTTACTGGCAATTTTACTGATATCAAAAAGAGATGCCATCGGCGCAAACCGTGAATCATTAGAAATTCCTGAGCGTGTTTCCCCGGCACCAAACGTGATAGTTTCAGAAATAGAAAGTCCCAGATCTTTTTCTTTTGTCCTGCGAACTTCCATAATTTCAACATTTAAAATAACTTCAGAAGGCGTCCTGTCATTTGCCTCAATAATTTTTGCCGCCATTTCAACAATTTCTTTCTGACCTCTTACTGTTATGGCATTTAATTTTTCATTGGCAATAATATTTTTTGTTTTTAAAATTTTGGTCAAAATTGGAAGCGCTTTTTTAGATTTTAAATATGACAGATAAAATGTTTTAACATACAATTCATCATATTCCTTTGCTTTTGCAGGCGTATCCGGATAGATCAGCATGGTCTTTGAATTGATCATTTTTGCCTTAAGAGAATTGGTTTCTAAAAGAACACTTAAGAATCTGTCGAACTTTACATCGGTCATAAAAAGAGTTACTTTGCTTTCTTTTAAATCTTTGTCAAAAATAAAATTTATTCCGGCAAGTTTGGATAAAATTTCAAAAACATTCAATAGGGGAGTTTTCTTAAATTTTAACGATATGGGAGCGTTGGATCTTAAATCAAGCCGGTATTCCGGTAAATTCTCCAGCTTCTTTTTGAATTTATCAAGTGCAGCCTTTGCTTCTTGATTTTCAGGGTTCAATTTAAGTGCTTTTTGGAAAGATTTCCTGGCATTCTCAAAATCTCCGGTCTTTATTTTTTTATTACCTCTTTTGGTATAATAAAAAGATTCTTTCATCTTTTTAACGCTGTCAACCAGCTCAATGGCCCTGTGATTACTGGAATAAAATGCAATACTAAGTTGAAGTTCTTCAATGGCTTCCCTGAAATAGTGTTTTGAAATAAACTCCTGGGCTGTTCTCATGTGCTGCATGGATGCTTTTTGTTTGACTTCTTTGAGCTTGATCTTTAATTCAAGGTTGTCTGGATATTCCTGAAGGGCTTTATTGTAATATTCAACTGCGGCATCAAAATCCTTTTCTTTCACAAATCTTTCTGCTTCAATTGTATTGACATCATTTGCAACACACCCTTGAAACAATACGATTCCTGAAACCATAGCAATGAAAATTATTTTTGTGAACAAAGCCTGCCTATTCATCATTAAACTCCCTCATATCGAGATGGATTGTTTCATTTATATCCAATGCCTTGATTTTTATATAATTATCCTGAATATCATCTATTAAATACTTTCCATCAAGACGGTCACCTCTTTTTGCAACAAGCACCAACTTGTTTTTTGCTAAAAATACTGCTTTTGTGTCTTTGCTTTTATATGTACCATAAAGTTTATACGAAGCAATATATTCTTTGACCGCCAGCACAGGATCTTTTTTAACCACATCAATTATTTTTTGACCTTGAATATCTTTATCTATTGATACCTTAACTTTCTTTTTTTGTGGCGGCTTGTAGATGGCAAACAGATCTTTATAAACCTTTCCGGAAACTTTGGGTTTATTTAAAAATTTTAAAACAAGGGTTTTAGGTTCCCCGCTTTGTTTTATCGTTTTGTCACCTTTATTTAGATTAATACTTTTATTTCCTGTAAAGGTCAGCTTATCAATAGTTGGATGCACAAATGGATTTAAGACACGATAGATGATCGAAACAATCAGCATCATGAAAATAATACCAAAAATAATATATTTTTTGTTAAATCTCATGCCGTTTCCCGTTTAAAAAAAACAGACAGATCAAGTGTTAACTTTATCTTGCTCTGATTGTCTTTTTCCCTGACTAAACGTGCAGAATTAAAAAAATTTAACCCTGGCAGATTTTGAATATCTGAAAGTAATTTTTTTATTTTAATATAACTGCCGGTAACACTGATATTTGTATTGTATTTTAACATTAACGAATCAGACACCGCAGTTTGTTCCGGCTTAAAGATAAGGCTGTTTTCAACAAAAAGATGATTTTTATCAATCAGCGATCGGATCTTAGAAGCATATTGGGTAAATGAAAATTCTTCAGGAACCTTATGAAGAATCATTTTGATTTCATTTTGCTCTGTAAATCCTGGTTTCACCGAATAATCAGGTTTCAGGTCATCGCCTTTTCTTGCAGCAAAAAGTTTTCTTTGCAGAATAGAAATTGTTTTACTCTGTTCATTGGTCAGATAAATTTTTGCTCCAATATTACAAAATAGAACAACAAAGCATACAAGTATGACGATTTTATATTTTTTGATCATTTTCTAAAGATATCCATCTGGCAGTCAGTTCAAAAAAAATTTTCTTATCTTCTTTAATTTCTTCCTTGGACAATTCAACATCAAAGTGTTTTGATCTTTCCATATCCACTATAAACAGGGAAACCGATCCAACATGGTTTGATTCTCCCTTGATGATTAAAGTCTTGAGATTTTCTGAGAAAATAAGTTCATTGATATCAATTTTATCTGGCTTAATCCTTTCAAT
>QMMT01000198.1 GCA_003647385.1 Deltaproteobacteria bacterium | reverse complement strand
GTTTTTAAGAGTGAACTGATATTTGGCAAAGATGCCCTCAAGACAACCAATAAACAAATTAACACCATTCTTTATCCTGCCCTGTTAAGTATTTATAACCACGAGTCCTGGCTGCTTGAGTAATATTTTAAGTTTTCTTTTTATAAGAGACTCGTGTATAGTTGCCCATTAACTTTTATAAATAGGATTATATAAGAGGTGAATATGCGGTTATATGCCCAGGTAAAAAAAGATCTGTCAGCTTCCCCCAAAACATGGTTAGTAACTGGTGTTGCCGGATTTATCGGGTCGAATCTTTTGGAAACCTTGCTGGCTTGTGATCAACGAGTTAAGGGGATTGATAATTTTTCCACGGGTCATCAACATAATTTAGACCAGGTAAGACTGCTGGTGACAAAAGAACAATGGGCCAGGTTTTCTTTTACAAAAGCAGACATTCGGGATGAAGACGTCTGCCAGGATGCCTGCCATGACATTGACTATGTACTGCACCAGGCGGCATTGGGTTCAGTGCCCCGCTCCCTTGAAAATCCCCAGTTGACCCATGCCAATAACCTGACAGGTTATTTAAATATGCTGGTAGCGGCCCGGGATCAAAAGGTTAAAAAGTTTGTCTATGCTGCCTCAAGTTCAACTTATGGGGATCATCCAGGCCTGCCAAAGAAGGAAGACCTGATAGGAAGGCCCCTGTCACCCTATGCTGTGACAAAATATGTGAACGAACTCTATGCCGATGTTTTTAGTCGCTGCTATGATGTCAAGCCGGTTGGCCTTCGATATTTTAATATTTTTGGGCGACGGCAGGATCCAAATGGTGCGTATGCTGCAGTCATCCCCAAGTGGTTTGCCGGATTAATGGCCAAAGAAAAAATTTTCATTAATGGAGATGGCACCACCAGTCGTGATTTCTGCTATATCGATAATTGTGTTCAGGCCAATATCATGGCAGCCACAGCCACAAAAGAAGACTCTTTTAACCAGGTTTACAATATAGCTTTTGGTGAACGAACGACATTAACAGAACTCTTTAACCATATCCAAAAAAGGGTAGAAGGGCTGGTTGACAATTATATTAAAGTTGCGCCCACCTATCGTGATTTTCGACCCGGAGATGTGAAACATTCTTTAGCTGATATCTCAAAAGCCCGAGAACTCATTGATTACAACCCAGAGTTCTCAGTGCTGCAGGGGCTTGACCAGGCTGCGGACTGGTATTTTAAGAATTTGTCTTAAGAATAGTCATAAACGCCTTTCCCTGTTTTCCTGCCAAATCGTCCTGCACGGACCAGTTTTTTCAAATACGGGGCTGGTATGTATTTATCTCCCATTTCTTTGTGAAGCCCCTCTATCACATGGAGAATCGTCTCAAGGCCCACAAGATCAGCCAGGGCAAGAGGGCCAATGGGATGGTTGCACCCCAATACCATTCCTTTATCAATATCCTCGGCACTGGCAATTCCTTCCCCTAAAATAAAAAATGCCTCATTGATCATGGGACAAAGTACTCTGTTTACGGCAAAGGCCGGTGCCTCATCCACAACAATGATTTCCTTACCAAGCGTTTCTCCCCATTGTTTTGCAATGTTCAGGGTTTCATCCGTGGTTTCGTGTCCCTTGATGATTTCCAGCAGTTTCATCACAGGCACTGGATAAAAGAAATGGGTGCCGATAAATTTATCGGGTCGGTCGGTGACCGCAGCCAGCTCAGTGATGCTCAAGCCTGATGTATTGGTAAAAAAAAGACAGTGCAATGGCACAATTTTTTTCAGATCCTCATAAACTTGTTTTTTGACATCCATGACTTCAATGATGACTTCCACCACGATATCCGCACCTTCACCTGCTTCCTTTAGATCTATCGTGGGCTTTATTCTTTCCAGGACCGTCTCCATCTCATGCGGCTCCATTTTCTTCTTTTTAACATTCCGCTCCAGGTTCTTTTTTATGGTGGCCATCCCCTTATCAACAAAGCGCTGCTCAATATCTCTCAATGTTACCTGATACCCTGCCCTGGCACAGGCCTGGGCAATACCGTTTCCCATCAATCCCGCACCCAGCACACAAACTTTTTTAATATCCATCAACACTCTCCTTGTATATCAATAGGGTTTACACATCATAAATCATGTCAATTTCTTTGGCGAATTTTTTGTAAATCGTAGCCCTTCGCACTTTCATGGTGGCCGTCATTTCATTATCATCATGATCAAGTTCCTTGGTTAAAAGAAGAAACTTGCGAATATTTTCAACCCTGGCGAACTTGGCATTGGTTGTGTTCACAGCCTTCTGGATCAGTTCATTAACCTGAGACATGCTGGAAAGTGATTTAAAGGTGGTATAGGCAAGCTGTCTGTTGGTGGCCCATTTGCCTACATTATCAAAATCAATCTGGATCAAAGCTGAGATAAATTTTCTTCCATCTCCAAGGACGATGGCTTCTTTTATATAGGGGCTCACTTTGAGTTCATTCTCAATGAGAGAAGGTGCGATATTTTTACCGCCCGAGGTGATGAGAATATCTTTTTTGCGGTCCACAATGGAAACATGGCCGTCTTCGTCAACAGTGGCAATATCTTCTGTCATAAGCCAGCCGTCTATGATGGTTTTAGCGGTGGCCTCGGGATTTTTATAATACCCCATGAATATGCTAGGGCCTTTTTTCATTAACTCCCCGTCACCGGCAAGTTTATATTCAATACAGGATATGGGTTTTCCCACCGTCCCCAGTTTAATGTCATCTCCCATGTGGATAAAGGAAAGTCCTGTGCACTCGGTCATTCCATATCCTTCTTTTATCCGGATCCCAATGGCATGTAAAAATAAGAGTTCTTCCGGACTGACCTTGGCGGCTGCAGACAGGCACATTCTTGCCTTTCTAAGTCCTATATAATTTTGCAGCGCCCTGAACATGAACCAGTATCCAGCCCACCAGGCAAGTGCCAACCAGAGATTTATAGTTTTGTTTTCAAGAGTGAGGTTTGCCTTTTTATAGCCTATTGTCATAAAATTTTTAAAGAGCCGTCGTTTAAACCTGCCTGCATCCTGGATATTGATGGTAATAGAGGAGTGCAGTTTTTCCCAGATTCTTGGTACACCAAGGAACATTGTCGGCGCAATCTCCCTTAAATCACTCTGTATGGTGGCAATACTCTCGGCAAAATTGACTGTATTTCCTATGAACAAGGGAAGGTAGAGGCTGAAAATCTGTTCTGCCACATGGCAAAGAGGAAGGTATGAAACAACCGTGTCATTTTTACTGACTTCCATGGCTTCAGCCGATGCCCAGGCAGTCGCCTCTATATTTTTATGGCTGACCATGGCACCTTTGGGAGGGCCTGTGGTACCCGAAGTATAAATCATGATACAGATATCTTCAGGGTCTGCTTTTTTAACTTCTTCAAGAAAAAAATCAGGCCTTGTTTTTTCTAATTGCTGCCCAAATTTTTCAACTTCCTTAAATGAAATGATAATATCTTTCGGATAGTTGCGAAGTCCTTTCATATCCTTTACAATGATCTTTTTTAACCGGGGCAATTCATCGATGACCTCAAGGATTTTATCAGTCTGTTCCTGGTCTTCGCACACAACAATGGTGGAATCAGAGTGGTGTACGACGTATTTTACTTCCGGATACGGGCTTGTGGGATACACCCCGAGGCTGATTCCGCCCAGACTGATACAGGCAAGATCTGCATAGAGCCATTGCCTGCTATTTTCACTGATAATGGCAAGATGGTCACCTCGTTTGAATCCAAGACTTGCAAGTCCCATGGCAAATAGTTTGACATGTTCAAGATATCTGTTCCAGGTAATGGTCTTCCAGATGCCAAAATCCTTTTCCCGTAAGGCAATTTCATTGCCGCATTCGGCCACCCTGTCCAGGAAAACCCTGGGAAGCGTCCTGCCTGTCAGCTCAGCCATCTTTTCCTCCGCTTGTAATGTTTTACATTGCGGTAGCTTTTATCTTCATTGCCATCCCCCATGCCAAGATAGAACTCCTGGACATCCCTGTCATTGATTAAAAGGTCTCTGGGCCCATCCAGTACAATACGCCCATTTTCCATGATATAACCGTATGAACTTATTTCCAGAGCCATACTGGCATTTTGTTCCACAAGCAAAATTGCGGTTCCTTCATTTTCATTTATTTTTTTTATGATTTCGAAAATCTCTTCCACCAGCATGGGAGCAAGTCCCATGGACGGTTCATCCAGCATCATAAGACTTGGGGTTGCAAGCATTGCCCGGCTGATGACCAGCATCTGCTGCTCACCGCCACTCAAATATCCTGCCAGGCGTTTATATCTTTTTTTCAATATGGGAAAATACTCAAAACACTTATCCATGCCCATTGCAATCTGTGCTTTACTTTTCTGGGTATAAGCGCCGCAGATGAGATTTTCTTCCACTGTAAGGTCTTCAAAAACCCTGCGGCCTTCCATGACCTGAAAAATACCTTTTTGCACTATTTTATGGGGACCAAGTCCTGAGATTAATTCCCCTTTGTACTTGATAGTGCCGTCGGTGATTTCTCCATTTTCCAAAGGCAAAAATCCGCTGATAGCCTTTAAGGTGGTGGATTTTCCGGCACCATTAGACCCGAGCAATGCCACAATGGTGCCTTGTTCAACTTCAAGGGAAAGCCCTTTTAACACCAATATGATATTATTATAGAGTACCTCTAAATTATTGACCTCAAGAATAGATGACACCCGGGCCTCCTGTTTTGGTTAAAGGTACCGGCAAAAAAGCCCGGTACCTGTCATCAGGGTTAATTATTATTCATCTAACTGAATCCAGTCCGATGCTGCTACAAACTTTCCGTTCTCAGCTTTATACACCTTTCCCATGCCTGTTGCATTGGACTTGCCAAAACTGACCACACCGCTCAAACCGCCGGTATCCCAGTCTTTAACCTTGGGAATCATATTTTTAAGATTTTCACCTGTTATGGGTAACCCCGCCTTGCTGCACATTTTGGCCAGTTTCACATACACCATGCCGGTGAACCAGCCCTGCATATACGAGTTGGGACGATATTTCACATCTGGGTGATGTTTTTTGGTATAAGCATGCATGGCCTTTATCATGGGAACATCATCCATGTACCAGTAAGAATAAGGAGAAACGCCCATATACCCTTCAGCATCCGGGCCTAATTTGCCCAGCAGCATTTTACTCATTGC
>QMMT01000197.1 GCA_003647385.1 Deltaproteobacteria bacterium | reverse complement strand
TCTCCTTTTTTTATTGTATGCAGAACATATTTTTGAATATTCAGGTTCCGGGTGGCCATTAATTCCTGTCGTGCCTTGAAATGTTCCGGCCAAAGACGAAGCGCTATGAGAAGATATCGCGTGGCCTCAGAGTATTTTCCTTTCTTGTGCAGGGCGATACTTTTTCGATAATACTTGTCTGCAATTGTCTGCAGCTGTTTATTCATCTGTGTGACACCTTGCCGGGCCGCTTTATTTGAAGGGTCTGCCACCAGTGCCAGTTGATAGTTTTTTTTTGCCTGGGCAGGTTTCTTTTGCTGTTCAAGATAAACCGCTTTTTCATAAAATTCACTCGTAAGGCGGTTTCTTTCTCCTTCCATGGTTATGGTTTCTTTCTTTTCAAATGCGACACAGCCAATAAAAAATATGGAAGAAAGGATAATACAAGACTTAAATTTTTTATTCATTGTCTTTATCCTCCAGGCTGATAGTTTGGAATGTCTTTAACCTGCTGACAAAAGCCACTTGCTCTCTTGACAGGATCTGGTCCCGGTGAAGCAGGAAAGGGTCTTTGAAAAACGGGTTTGTGCCTCTGATAACTGTTACGGCGGCTTTGTAGCCGGCTTTTTTGCAAATATTGATGACCTGCCGGTTGCTGCTGCCAAATGGAAATGCAAAAAGGCGTGTGTCCTGATTCAATTTTTTATCCAGTATTTCTTTTGAATGGACGATTTCATGGGTAATTCTCTTGATATAGTTTTTTTCATTCTCTTTGGGCCTTTTTGCAGCAAGATCTGAATGGAAAAGAGTATGAGAGCCTATTTCAAACCCGGCCGATTTCATCTCCCGGATCTGCTGCCATGTCATGGCACTTCCACCTGCAACAAAATCAGTGTAAATAAAAAGGCTTGCTGTGAATCCATATTGTTTCAGCACAGGAAAGGCAATGTCATAAACAGAGTTATATCCGTCATCAATTGTAATGACAACGGATCTTTTGGGCAATGCTTTGTTGTACTCAAGATAGGCAATAAGCGTTTCCATGCTGATGACCCGGTAATGATTATCCTTTAAATATTTCATCTGCCGGGCAAAAACATTTTCCGGCATACATAGTTTGGAGGTACAATCTTTTGAAAATCGGTGATAACAAAGTATGGGCACGGCCTGATATCCTGTTTTCGTTAATCCTGCCTTGTTATCAAGTACTAAAGGGATGACAATCGTCTCACCTTTTTGATAAAGTGCATTTTTATTCTCATCCTCAATCATCCATACTTTGTTCGGGTCTCCCAGAAATTTTTCGGCAAGCAGGGCAGGGGGCGTATCTGTCGTGAGCGTGCAGATGATATATTTGTCTGATTTAAAGGTGATCGGCAACTTGTTTTCTTCGGGTACAATCGTTAGTATAGATACACAGGAAGAGAGGCAGATAAGGGCCAGAACCATGACAGCATTTAAAATTAAGTTTGTTTTCATATAGTATCACCGTTTCTTTTAAGTTTAAACACCCGGATTTTAATTTTCCGGCCTTTAATGGGCATTTGCCCTTTTTCCGTGATCTCGTAATCATTTGATTTGTTTAACTGATCATGGGTTTTTTGGCTGATAAGGATTTCACCAGGGCCGGCTAAAGATGTCAGCCGGGAAGCCACATTAACATTATCACCAATGACCGTGTACTCCATTTTTTTTTGGGAACCCAGGTTGCCCGATACCATTTCACCTGTATTGATACCGATTCCTATTCTTAACGCTTCACCCGGGTTTTTATTTTCCAATGCCCGGGTTTCTATCAGATCCATAATCTCAAGAGCAGCTTTTGCAGCACTTTCTGCATGGTTGTAACTGCCTTTTGTAATACCAAAGACAGCCATGGCAGCATCCCCTATAAATTTATCAATATGCCCTCCATAGCGAATGATAATCTGGGTTATCTGTGTAAAATGTTCATTGAGCATGTCAACGATGGTCTCAGGGTTTTTATTTTCTGAAATAGAGGTAAATCCCCTGATATCCGTGAACAATACTGTGGACTCTTTTAAAGAGGCTTTCATCCAGGAGCCTGTAGGGTTTGCAAGGATCATATCAACAATCTCCGGCGTAACGTACCGGCCAAAAGAGTCTTTGATTTTTTCCTTTAATGCAATATCCCTTGCCATTTGGTTAAATGCATCGGCCAGGTCACCGATTTCATCATTTCTGATGATGGATGCCTGGTGATCGAAATTTCCTGTGCCGAGTATTTTCACACTCTTTTTTAACTCGTTGATGGGGCGTGAAAAATATATACTGAATCCCAGGCTCACCAGGAGAGATAGAAAGATAATCACAACAAAGGATATCAGAATATAGTTTCTCGACTGGGTAATGTTTTTTTCAATGATGGCTTGGGAAATCACAATCCGGGCAGTTCCGATATCAATATTTTGATAGGTTAATGGTTTTTCCAGAAATAAAAATTGCTTTCCATCAATGAAAAATGAGCTCAAGATTATACCCCGGGCAGTTGTAGAAATCTTAGAAAGGCCCTTTGGCGGTTCATATGTCTTGTTGACTCGATCAAGGTTACTGTGGGCAACAATAATATTTTTCTGATTTGCGATACCGGCGCTGATGATCTGTTGATTTTCTGAAATATCTTTTACCAGTTTAAATAAGGCCAGGTCTTCTTCTGCCAGAAGTTTGTCCGGCGCATTTTTAGCGATAACATGCAAAAGACTCTCACCAAAAACAATCAACTGATCCTTGAATTGTTTTTTTTGAACATTTAAGACTAAAAATCCAATACCCGAAGTAATGATAATGACCAGAAGGCAGGAAAAAACTATCAGTTTGATAAATATTGGGACTCTTATTTTGATTTTCTTTTTCAAGTCGTAAGCTTCTTTATCATTTTGATTATATTTTTTCCTTCCGGGGTACGACTGTATTCTACGGTATCCATCACCTGTTTTATTATATAAATACCGAGTCCCCCCGGCCGGATCTCATTGATGTCCCTTGTTTCAATGGAATTGATGTCAAACCTGATCCCCTCATCAATAATTGCGATGGTTAGAAATTGGGTTTCCAATTTAATGGTCAGGTCAATTTTTTGAGTATAGTCATTTTTATAGCTATGCTCGATAATATTGGAACAGGCTTCATCAACGGCAAGGATAATACTTCCCGCTTCCTCTTTTGACATGCCGACCTTTGCTGTAATATCTATCATCACACGCCTGACATCTTTCAGGTTCGCTGGATGTGAGAGTATACATAAATGAATAGTTTCAGGTTTCATAATATTAATTTGTACTAAATACCAGTAGCGTCAAATCATCACTTCTGCCTTCTGTTGTTGTAAATTTATCAACAGAACGCGTAATTTTTTTGACAATCAAATCAGGATCATTGGGCTGTGCTTTAATCACCTTTAGAAGTCTTTTGATGTCAAAAAGTTCTCCATTATAGTTTTTCGCTTCAATAACGCCATCCGTATAGATGGTAATACTTGAATTCTCCTCAAGCTCAAATATTTCCTGTTCATATTCAATATCCGGGATGATACCAAGTGGCGGGCCTTTTTTGTTATTATGTCCTAAAAGCCGGGTGCCTTCATCATCAGAATAAATGGGAAACATATGACCTGCGTTGGCAATTCGCACACGGTTTTCAATTGTATCTAAAAGCATGTAGACAAGGGTTACAAACATACCCCTTTTTGCCCGTTCACATAATACGTTGTTTATCTGGGTTAACAATTCCTTTGGGTCGGGATATAAAAGAGTATAATATTGTAAATCCGAGGTTAACCTCGCCATAAAAAGAGAAGCTGAAATTCCTTTGCCGGACACATCTCCAAGAACAATACCCAGTTTATTTGCCGGCAGCTTAAAAAAATTGTAAAAATCACCTCCAATTTCAAGGGCAGGCTGATTTAATGCAGCAAACTTGTAATTTTCAATAAAAGGAAGTTCTTTGGGTAAAAAGCTTTCCTGGACTTCTTTGGCAAGGTTTAAATCTCTTTCCAAGGTTTCTCTTTGCAGGATGAATTTGTGCATTTTAGCTGTATCAATTGCAACGGCTGCACTGCTGCTGATGGTAATCAGCATTTCAAGTTCTTCATTGGAAAAAGTAAAGGGTTTGACAAGTTTGTTAATAACCTGGATGACGCCGATAATTTTACCGCGGGCCTGGAGGGGAACACAGAGCATGGCACGGGTTCGGTAATTGGTTCTCTTATCATAGTCAGTGGAAAATTTTGGATGAAGGTAAGCATCTTCAATGTTTATAGGCGTTCCGGTTTCGGCAACGAGTCCGGCAATCCCCTGTCCTTTTTTCAACCGGTATATTTCCTTGATTTTATCTCCGACATCGCCTATCGCAATCTGAAACGTCAGGTCTCCCGTCTTATCATCAATTAAGAGCATACTGACGGCATCGGCTAAAAAGGCTTTTTTTGTTGCCTGCATAACATTGGAAAGCAGTTTTCCAATGGAAAGTTCGGAGTTGATCAGATTGGCGATTTCAATACAGTTGGACAACCGTTCGACTTTACTGATACAGGCCTTAAGGTCTGATGAATGATCAGTGACCATATAGTGGGGTATGTTCTTATCTTCTGCCATCTCTTAAATTTTATATAAAGCCCTGCAGGCTTTGTCAATCTTTGTGATTTTTCGTCAGTGATCGCACGTAGATTGAAAAAAATCAGATATCCCGGCAGGAAAGAAGGTAATACTTTGTCCTCATTTATGCAGGCGCATTTTTCATCCTCAAAAATCATCCATGATTTTTTTCGGGTTAAACCAGCATTCCACCATCACAGACCAGACTGGCACCAGTGGTAAATGAAGCCGCATCTGATACAAGATAGAGAACCGCACCGGCCATCTCTTCCGGTTCTGCATAACGGCCCATGGGAATCTGGGATACGGCAAACTCGCGAATTTCATCAGAGGATATGATGGCGCTGGCAAATTGGGTATTAGTAAGACCGGGCAACAGTGCATTGACGCGGATTCCTCTGGGTGCCAGTTCTCTGGCCATGGTCTGGGTCATGTTGATCAAGGCAGCCTTGGTGGCTGAATAAATGCCTTGAAAAATAGCGGGTTTTACTGCATTGACAGAGGATACATTCACAATGGCCCCCTTGTTTCTCATCAGGGGAACCGCATATTTAATCATGAAAAACGGTCCCATAAGTTTGACATAAAGAGTCTAGTCACAGAGACTG
>QMMT01000196.1 GCA_003647385.1 Deltaproteobacteria bacterium | reverse complement strand
GCTTAGTACAGGCTATTTTTTTATTTAGACCCCATTATCTATTTCTCAAAAAGAACAAGTAATTGTGTTGTTCTGTGTATCTTTCAAGATTTTTATAGCTTGACAATGAAAAAGAGGTCAAGTATAAAAACACTAACTGGATAACACTCGAATTTGAACATTATCAAAGTCTGATATTATGATCAAAGTACCTGAGGCACTTCAAAAAAAATATAACCTGCTGTTAATGAACAGCGATATTGCACCGGATCAATATAGCCATTGCAAAAAATGGATTCGGTTCTATCTGGATTTTTGCAGAAAATACACTCATTCATATACTGATGCAAAGAGTCTTTTGCTTTTTCTGGAAAAATTGAAGAAAAAAAAGCAGACACCTTCCCAGCAGTCTCAGGCGAAAAAGGCCGTGGAATTATATTATTCCGGGATAGAAAAATTGGAAAGTTCACCGGAGCATCCAGTTTCTCATACAGGGGTGCGTGAAGATATAAAAGTGTTTGATTCAAAGGCGAAAGCAGATCCATGGTATATTGCAATTGATTCTATAAAAAATGAAATTGAACTGCGCCATTATTCCAAAAAAACATTGAAAGCCTATTCCTTATGGGCTGAAAAACTGCGATATTTTACAAAAAGCAAACTACCGGAGTCATTAACACCTGAGGATGTTAAGGCATTTTTAACATTTCTGGCAGTAAAGAAAAAAGTATCAGCATCTTCCCAGAATCAGGCCTTTAATGGATTGTTATTTTTTTTCAGGCATGTATTGAAAAAAGAATTTGGAAAAATAGATGGTGTTGTCAGAGCTAAAAGAAAGCCCTATATCCCGGTTGTACTTTCCAGAAAAGAGATTGATCGTATTCTTCAGAATTTACATTATCCTTATGATCTTGTGGTGAAGCTTTTGTACGGGTGCGGCCTTAGATTGTCGGAATGTATGAAACTGAGAATTCATAATTTTAATTTTGATCATCATGTAATAACGATACATGATGGAAAAGGAAAAAAAGATAGAACCGTTCCGCTTCCGGAATCTATCCGTGATGATTTAAAAAGCCAGATTAACAAGGTAATTGCGTTACATGATACAGACCTCAAAGATGATTATTCCGGTGTGTTTGTCCCTGACAGGCTTGAAAAAAAATATATAAATGCCCCCAAAGAGTTGATCTGGCAGTGGTTTTTCCCTGCCAAAGAGTTGACATTTGTTTCTGAGACCAATGAATACCGTCGGTATCATCTTCATGAGACGCATGTTCAAAAGGCTATAAAGCGTGGTGTTGGGAAATCTAAAATTCTTAAAAGAGCATCGGCACATACCTTTCGCCACAGCTTCGCAAGCCATCTGCTCCAGGCTAATTATGATATCAGGACTATCCAGGAACTTTTAGGGCACAGTGATGTCAGGACAACCATGATCTATACCCATACGATCAAGTCCAGAACGCTTAAGGAAATAAAAAGCCCGTTGGATCTGTAGGTGAAGAATACTGAGCAAAGCTCCGCCTTGTCGATTACGAAATCGCCATTGAGATATCTGTAGAACTATATAAGGAGATCCCGGAAAAATCAATCAGGGAAAACCCTGTTTTTTAAATTAATTTTTGCTGGTAATTATTACCATACTATGCCAATTTGAAACAATGAAGATTTAAAAGAATATTATGAGGTGTTTGACCTGATGAGCTTTAACAATACAATTCTGCTTTATTTCAGCCCCACAGCCACAACGCGGATTATCCTTGAAGAGATTGCAAAGGGAATCGGTAAGGATGTTTCGGTTACCATTGACATTACCAGCCCGGAAGTTAGAAACCAGCCGCCGCCTGAATTTGGTGATGCCCTGGTACTCATTGGTGCTCCCGTTTATGGCGGCCGTCTGCCAAAAGATGCGGCACTTTATTTTAAAGCTGTCAGGGCATCCGGCTCCCTGGCGGTTTTGGTTGTATTATACGGTAACCGGGAGTTTGAAGACACCCTGCTGGAATTAAAGGATATTGCGGTTGAGGATGGATTTTCCCCTCTGGCTGCCGGTGCTTTTATAGGAGAACATTCATTTACCAATGATGAATATTTAATCGCCAAGAACAGGCCGGATGAAAAGGACCGTAAAAAAGCATTTTTATTTGGTGAGCAGATTGCTGATTTGCTGAACCGCAATGAGAATCCGGCAAGTTTGCCGCATGTTGATGTCCCGGGTAATTTTCCCTATAAAGAAAGCATGCCGTCCGGCTCTTTTCAATTCATTGATGTTACACCCGATTGTGACGGCTGCAGCATTTGTCTCACCGTATGCCCTGAAAATGCAATTGATGAAGCAGACACCTGGTCAACCATTGATGAATCCTGTATTTATTGCTGTGCCTGTATTAAAGCATGTCCCCAAAAGGCCAGACTTATGAAAGACAGTCCGATGAAGGATAAGGCGAAGTGGCTCAGTGAAAATTGCGCCCGGCGAAAAGAACCCCGAACGTTTTTGACAAGGGGATAAAAATAAAACTGGTATTAAAATTTATCATAAAAGATCATGTCATCTTCGACGCCAAGATCGTATAATGCATTGATAATAGCATTGATCATGGGGGGCGGGCCGCAAAGATAGAATTCTATTTCAGTGGGGTCTTCATGTTGACAAAGATATGCATCACAAAGATGGGTGTGGATAAAGCCGGTCAGACCGTCCCAGTTGTCTTCAGGGTCAGGATTTGACAGCGCAATATTGTAGGAAAAGTTATCATATCGTTTCTCAAGGTCCCTGAAAACATCATCATAAAACATCTCTTTTTTAGATCGGGCACCATACCAGAAAGAGACCTTTCGTTTTGTATGAATCCCGTCAAGCTGGTGGAGAATGTGGCTTCTCAAGGGAGCCATACCTGCGCCGCCACCGATAAAGCACATTTCATTATCTGTTTCTTTGACCATGAAATCACCATAAGGGCCGCTGATGGTTACCTTGTCTCCGGGTTCAAGCCCAAACACATAAGAAGATCCGAATCCGGGCGGGATACCTTGTGTCCCCGGCGGCGGGGTTGCGATCCTGACATTCATCATCATGATGTCATTGTCATGGGGCGGGTTGGCAAGGGAATAGGCCCGAAATCCCGGTTTGATTCCTTTTGAGGTAAGGTCCAGAAGATTAAATTTTTTCCATTCACTCACAAATTTGCTTTCAATATGAAAGTCTTTGAAGATCAGATCATATTCTGGCACATCAATTTGAATATAGGCCCCGGCTTTAAACTCAATCGGGGTTTCAGGTTTGAGCACCAGTTCTTTAATAAAGGTGGCCACATTATGATTGGATACAACCTGCGCATCGACTTTTTTTATCCCGAATATGGATTCAGGAATTTTTATTTTGAGGTTATCTTTTACTTTCAGCTGGCAGGAGAGGCGCTTGCCCGCAAGCTTGTCTTTTCTTGTAAGATGGGCAAGCTCTGTGGGCAGGATACTGCCGCCGCCTTCAACAACTTCGCATTTGCACATGCCGCAGGAGCCGGAGCCGCCGCAGGCGGAGGGAAGGAAAATCTCATTTTGGGACAAAGCCGATAAAAGGGATGGATTGCCGGAAATTGTTATTTTTTCATCTTTATTATCATTAATCGTGATATCAAATTCACCCTTGCTTGTCACCTTTGATTCAACAAAGAGGAGGACTGTGACAAGGGTTAAAATCACGCCTGTAAAAATTAATATACTTAAGATGTATAACATTTTCTTTAGCTCTCCTTAAAGGGTGATTCCGGAAAACATCATAAATGTCATGGCCATAAGGCCCGCAATAATCATGGTGATGCCGAACCCTTGAAGTCCTTTGGGAACATCTGAGTATTTGGTTTTGTTCCTGATGGTCGCCATGGAGACAATGGCCAGCATCCATCCGGTACCGGACCCTGCACCAAAGACAATGGATTCGATAAACGTATAATTTCTTTCCACCATGAACAAAGAGGTTCCAAGGATGGCACAGTTAACGGCAATTAAGGGTAAAAACACTCCCAGGGTTGCGTAAAGCAGAGGTGAATATTTATCAATGATCATTTCAACTGCCTGGACAAGAGCGGCAATAACGGCAATAAAGGTGATGAATTTTAAAAAACTTAAATCAAGGTCAGGTAATCCTGCCCATGACAATGCTCCGGGAGCCAGCAGTCCGTGATAGATGATCCAGTTGACAGGACTTGTCACCGTCAGGACAAAGATAACGGCAAATCCCAGGCCTGTTGCAGTCTCAATATTTTTTGAGACCGCGATAAAGGAACACATCCCTAAGAAATAGGCCAGAAGGATATTGCCGATAAATACAGAATTAATAAAAAGGCTTATTAGATCACCCATAAGTGTTTCCTTACCCTTGTTCCTTTGATATTCCGGGCAGGCTGTTTTTCAGCCAGACCAGCAGTCCGATAATGAAAAATGCCCCGGGTGCCAGTACCATGAGTCCCATGTTCTGGTATCCGGCATCAAAAATGAATTGCGGTATAATGTTGAACCCAAAAAATTTACCTGATCCTAAAAGCTCTCTTAAAAAAGCCACACAGATCAGTACCAGGCTGTATCCCAGCCCGTTTCCAATGCCGTCAAAAAAAGATTCCAGAGGCTTATTGGCAAGGGCAAAGGCTTCTGCCCTTCCTAAAACAATACAATTGGTGATAATCAGACCGACAAAAATCGATAATTGTTTGGAGATATCATAAAAAAAAGCTTTTAATATCTGGTCGGTGACAATAACAAGGGAGGCAATAATGGCAAGCTCTGCTATGATCCTGATATTGGAGGGGATTTTCTTTCTCAACGAGGATATCAGAAGACTTGAAAAAGCAGTGACCAGGGTCAACGCAATTCCCATGACAATGGCAGTGGACATTTTGACCGTCACAGCCAGGGCGGAACAGATTCCCAATACCTGGTATGCAACCGGATTTTCCTTCCAGATGCCCCTGGTGACGATCTCTATATAGTTTGCTTTCTCTTCTGACATCTTGAATTAATCCTTATGGGCTTTAAGTTGTTTCTGCCTGAAGGTAATGGACACAGGATCATACTTGATCAGGGTCTTTTTTATCCCTTCGGAAAGATACCTGCCGGTCAGTGTTGCTCCTGAAATCCCGTCCACAAAATGGGCCTGCTTATATTTTGGAAGATTTATGGCTTTGCCTTTTGCAATCCCGGTGGTTACATCTTTACTCTGGGCACTTAATATATTTT
>QMMT01000195.1 GCA_003647385.1 Deltaproteobacteria bacterium | reverse complement strand
GCATCTGAACAGTTGCGGGATTATCCGCTATATAGGAGATATTGATTGTGGCAGACCCTAAAGGAGTACCTTCAGAAATAACGGCAAATCCATCTTCTGATAAAGAATCCCAAATCTCAGATGCCACGCCTTCAAGGCATTCATCATAGGATTCCCATTCAAAGCTTTGGGCAATACTTCCTTTTAATGCTTTTGCAATCGAAATGACAGTATCCCCTGTATTTTTCGTATTAAATACAGGTTCGGTAACCGGTTTTGTAAGCCCGACAACAGCCTTTGCAAGTCCGGCTCCGGACGGAACATCTTCAAGTCGTTCAGTAAATGTATGGCTTGGCAGAATAATATCCGCTTCTTTAGCAGTTTCATCAAGGAATGATGAAAAACTGACCACAAAAGGAATTTTCTTAAAGGCCTGTTTTACACTCTTTGTATCATGCCGAGAATAACAAGGATTTGCATTATAGACAAAAAGGGCCTCAACAACAGGTTGTGAAGATGCGTTTACCTTTTCAATCACCTGGTTCATATAACGCCCGACTTTAGTCTTTGCAACCCCGGCATCTGCTATGGAATCCATTGATTCATCCGGGAATTCAAGATATGTCATTTTGGACCGAACAAATGCACCGCCTTTTTTGTTAATATTTCCCACCAGGCAGTTCAATGTATGAATCGCAGCAAGTTCTTTCAAACTTTGGGCACCATCACCCCTGCCTTTACCAAATACGGCAACCGGCATTTTTGCTTTGGCAAACACCGTAGCAATTTTTTCAATGTCAGCGGCTTTTATACCGGTAATTTCAGCTGTCCTGGAGGGTGCGTAGTTCTTTTGAAGCATTGCGGCCAGTTTATTGATACCACCCCTGAAATTTGCTGTAGCTGTACTATTGAAAAGGTTATTTTTCAAAATGACAGCACATAACCCCAGAGCCAGGTCTGCCTCAGTACCCGGCTTTATGGGAATCCACTTATCTGCATTTGCAGCAGTATTGGAAAGCCGTGGCTCAATTTGATACAGTTTTGCATGCCTTTCTTTTCTTGATGCATTTGCCTTAAAACAGCTTACAGGTGACCCCCAGCCTTCGATGATCCCCGCACCAAAACTTAAAACAAAACTTGCATTTTCAAGATCAAACGCAATGGTTTTTCCCTCTCCGTGGAGTGCTGCCGCAGTCACTTCAAGATAGGATTCAAGACTTGGCATGGTATAAAAATTAGGAGAACCAAATGTTTTGAGCAGTCGTTTAAATAACCCTGAAACTGATCCTTGTTCCTTATCTGCTATACAGGCAAGTTTTTCAGGTGATCCTTTTTTTCTAAGATCTGCAAGTTTGCCTGCAACAAGCGTAATGGCATCATCCCAGGATATTTCCTCAAATTTATCACCATTTTTTTTCAATGGTGTTTTTACCCTTGCAGGATCGTATAAATATTGAAGACCGGCAATGCCATGGAGGCAGGCGCCACCGTCATTTACAGGATACTCAGAGCGTCCTTCAATTTTAACCGGTCTGTCGCCTATCTTCCTGACGCTGATACCACAGCTGCCGGGACACAGGCTGCAAACCGAATTTTCATAACTTACTTCTCCGTCAACAGGGACGGGGGTCCATGGCCAGTTCTGGCTCCAGATGGCAGAATCATCTGTCAGTTTTATCCCGACAGGGGAAACTGCAATGCCGGCAGCTGCGCCAAGTCCCAATCCCAAGAAACTTCTTCTGTCAACTTTCATAAAATATTTCCTCTATAAAGTTTTGAATTCTTGTTATTTCAGGTTTCTTACTTGTGACACTGGAAACAATAGCCCTGATGGCCTGTTTCCTTTTTGTGACAAGCAGCGCAGTCATCCATCTTCATTCTATCCCAGGAATGCTTTTTAATTCCAAAGATATTTTTACCCCAGATATCACGGCTGTAACCTGTGATTCTATTTTCTTCATAGGGTTTTAAAGAAGTGGATTCACCTATGTGACCATGACATGTTACGCAATCCATACCACTGTCTTGTGTATGTGCGGCATGGGAAAAAAAGACACAATCGGGTTGCCTTGAATAGACATACCAGGGAACTTCTTTTTCTTGTGTTACATACTCTTCTACAAATACTGCTTCATCCTCAGTTTCACCCATAGGATCTTCAGCATGGCAGTCAAGACATGTTTCCAATTTTGGAATTCCGGAAAAACTGCCGTCCTCCCTTAAAGAATGGCATGTTTCGCAATCACCCGTTTCACCGACATGAAGCGCGTGATCAAAGTTAAAAGGTTGCTCTTTTTTTGAATAAAGCAATTTGGGAAACAGCAGCGTACCGGACAAGAAGCAAGCAACAAATGCCACAATAAAAAAGATGACACCGAGCCCTAAACCCTTGTCATCTTTTGTGTCTCCGGCAGCGCATTCCCCTGCACTTTCCATGGAACCATTTTCAGCTTTGTTTTCTATTTCGCTCATGAAAACTCCATCAATGTTAAAATGTTGATGATACTTTAACCATTTTGTCCAGACTAAAACCTGTACCGGTTAAAACCTGAACTATTTTTTTTTTGCAGACTGTAATCTTAAACAGTCTTGCACTAACGTCCAAAATTTGCGTTAATCTATATTAATATCTTGTTTTCTTGTCAAGACAAATTAAGACAACCAAAATGATGGTTTATGAATGGCTAAGCATAGCTGTGAAGTCCACTGAGTACATAGTTTACCCCAAAATAAGTAAACATGACGGCAAGAAAACCTAATATAGATACCCAGGCAAGGTTTTTCCCGTACCAGCCCTTCATCATTCTTAAGTGCATGAAAATGGCATAAACAAACCAGGTAATCAGAGACCAGGTTTCTTTAGGATCCCAGCTCCAGTACGTACCCCAGGCAGAATTGGCCCAGACTGCACCGGTAATGATGCCGATGGTTAAGAACAGAAATCCAAAAACCACCATTTGATAGGTCAACTCATCAATGAGTTCCAAGGAAGGAAGTTTAGCAAATATTGATGTCGCATCAGAATTTTTTGGCTTTACAAAATACATGATACTGAATCCAAATGCCACGGCAAAACCTGCATAACCTAAAAAGCAGGTAATCACATGAGCGATAAGCCAATTGCTTTTAAGTGCAGGAATTAAAGGCGTTATCTTACTGCTCATATCAGGAGAAAGGGAGGCGTATGCAATGGCAAGAAATACCAGGGGGGATGCAAATACACCAATAATACTTTCTTTGTATTTAAGTTCAACAAAAATATAAAGGATGGCAACTGTCCAGGAAAAAAAGACCAGGGATTCATACATATTGGCAAAGGGAGCATGCCCGTATCCCATCTGGTAAGATTCAATCCAGCGTAAAATAATACCCAGTGTATTGATTAAAAAACCAATGATCAGGACAATTAAACCTGCCTTTGCGAATATCTGTTTTTTAAAAGCAAAAGAACCAATATAAAATATGGAAGCCAGTGCATAAATAAACGTTGCCGATGATAATGCTAAAGAACTGTTCATAAGAATTACTTATCCTTTAATTTTAGAACCATTTTTTTAATTTTAAGTTTCATTGCCTGGCTGTTTCGATTGGTAGTACCTGAAATACTGACGTTTAAAACTTTATTTTCGCCTTTTTTAATTTCAACAAAATAGGACTGGTGTGACATAAAAAAGGTAATCCAGCAACCGATGATCATCAATATAAACCCGGAATATACATACCATATCCCGGGGTCTTTGGTGATCTGGAGACCGGTGTAGTATTTTTGTTCGAATTCTTTGATCACAAAGGCAAATGTTCCTTTCCTCATTTTATCAAAGGTGGGAAATTTTGTCGGTAAAGCAATTTGAAAACTTTTGGCATCCTTTTGAGTAATTGTTCCTACAAAGGCTTCCCCAAGGTTATGACCCCTGAAATCAAAATGGGGTATAAACCCATCTAGTTTGAAGGACACCTGATCTTCCGGCAATTGGATTTCCTGACCGATTTTAATGGATTGACTTGTGACAGTCTTGTCAGACAATTTGATGATATCCATGATAACGCTGTCGGGCTGAGCTGTACCATAAGAGGACTGAAAAATGTTGATCCCTTTGTATCTGAGTGGATGATTGACCAGGATATCTTCGGTAAAACTTTCTTTGCCGTTTTCAATAATCGTCAAATTTGATTTGAATTCTTCAGGTGCTCCTGTGTCATAAAATTTTACATCAAAGTCATTGCATCTGATAGAAAAACCAATATTTACCGGCATCCTTTTTTTAACCATAAAGGCGGTATCCGAGGTCTCACCTTCATCCCAACTGCAGATTGGCTTTGAATCCGAAAACCGATCCAATCAATGCACCGATTAAAAGTAATAAAATACTGGAATGGATCACATATACGCCAAATCTTGTCCATCTTCCTTTTTCCGCATACATGACTATGCTGTTTTCTGTCTCTTCTTTTAAGACCTTTCCAACGGTTTTGGACAAGAAAGTTTCATAGGTGTCAGTTTGTGATTCACCAGGGTTATCAACTGTAAACATTTGAAGATTTTTTAATTTTCGAAACCGTTCCTTGTTAAACTTGATCTTTTTTGGAAAAATAATTTTCCAGGTAATGGAAAGACGTTCAATTGAACATACAACTAAATTAATACAGAGTATGGCAAGCAACAATAAAAACCACCAGGCATGGTACATATCATCGATATTAAATATCTTGATCAGATTGTAAAAAGTGTCACCATAAAGTCTTAAGTACTCTTGTTTACTCCCGTTCTGAAGAATAACAGTTCCGATAATTGATGTGCCTGCAAGAAGCACAAGTGTATAAACCGTCAGTTTTACCGAACAAAAAAACTGCCAGATTTGTTCGGGTATTGTTTGATTTTTTTTCAAAATGTTTTCTTTCTTAATTTATTATATTGAAATTTCTTTTTCCAACAACTTAGTTATACCTGAATTTCTTTTTACGCTCATCTTCATGGCGGCTTTTATAATCTCCAAATTCCCCACAATGATGACTCTTTTTTTTGCCCTTGTAACCCCGGTATATAACAGCTGCCTTGTCACAACAGGAGACATCTGAGATGGAATGACTATTAACACTGTATTAAACTCAGATCCCTGGCTTTTGTGAATTGTAATTGCAAATCCGGTATCAAACCCCGGAAGATCTGATGCACGGTATTGTTTTATAGTGTTATCCAGTGATATAAAAAAAGCATTGGTCTCCCCCTTTTTTTCAAAAATAATGCCGGT
>QMMT01000194.1 GCA_003647385.1 Deltaproteobacteria bacterium | reverse complement strand
TAAAAATTCTTTGGGGCTCAGGATGACCAAAGAGGCCATCAACATCAATATGGATGCCGCAGGGCTTGAGGCATGCCTTCAAATGGAGGACAGAAACCAGATGATGCTGGCATTCGGGATGCAGGTGAATCAAGACAAAAAATAGTAATCTTTACGAGACCTGCCGGACCACAAGAACAGAACAGGAAGCCTGACTGATAACACGATCGGTTGTCGAACCAACCAGAAACTGTTCTAAAAGACTGTGGCCGTGAACACCAAGTACGATCATATCCACTTCTTTTTGTTCGGCATAAGTAATCAGTTCTTTATAAGGCTGACCTTCAAGCAGGATGGTAATGGGTGTGCACCAGTTTCGGCTCTCTTCAGGAACCATATTAAAAAGCTGTTTTTCAAAACGACTTATCAGATTGCTTTTTCCTTTTAAATACCCATTGGCAGCCTTTTCCTGTAAATTTAAATATTCAGCCCGGCCCCAGTTGGTGTAGTCTCCACCCTGTATTTTTATATAATCTGAAGCGGTTAATTCAGTTCGTTCCACCGGCCTGATAACATGGGCCAGGTAGAGTTGTGTCTGAAATTCCTGTGCCAGGCTCAGGGCATAATTAAAAGCAAGTTTGGAATCCGGGGAAAAGTCGCATCCCACAAGAATTCGTTTGAGTTTTATGCTCTTTGTAACAGAGGAAGCCAGGTGGTTCTCCCTTGCATGCAGGACCAGGAGGGGGCAGGTCAGGATCTTCACCAGTCTGTCTGTGACAGAGCCGATTAAAAAGCGTTTTACACCTGATCCACCATGGGTCGCAGCAATGATCAGGTCAACATCATTTTTGCAGGCAGTTTCATGGATTTCATCTGCTGCATGCCCGGATGAGACAATGATTTCACATTCAATACCAAGCTCTTCAGCTATTTCTTCAAGTTTATTTTGTGCATGTTGGATACGGTCGCTGACAATGTCGGTGTATGCAATATAAGGTTGTCCATGACTTGAAACCATTAGTGTTCCCGATACAATATGGCAAAGACAAAGTGTTGAGTCAAACTCAGATGCCAGTGATTTGCCATAGGAGAGAATAATGTTTGTGAAATCTGAAAAATCGATTGCACACATTATTTTTTTTGGTTCTATCCGCATAATTCTCCTCCTTTTCTTAAAGTTATTTATAGTGAGAAAAATATGACTTGTGCTTTCCGTAGGTGATTCGTCCAGTATGTGGTTTGTCCAGGGTAAAAACAAGAAATCTATAGCTATCGAAAAGGAATAACAGCATCGCTTAAAGTGAGCCTATATTATAATATTTTCATGCAAGTGTCTGCAAGTATTATTTTTTGCATATTTTAACTGATGCAGATCAAATCTAAAATCTTTATTTAATAGCTACTTCTATTTAACTATTAGCCAGGTTTATTTTCCGGATTGAACGTATCGTTAAAATCATTCAGGAATTCGTCATCGATTGATATATCATGATATTGATCAAAACTATTATCATACCCACAAATAGGACATTCATAAACATTGGGAGGTAATAAAACGCCACACCCCAAACAATTATCATAAGACATAGTATTCTCCTTTAATATTTTTATGTTTCGTTAGATATTTAAGCCAGGCTAGGATATACCCATTTTGCTTAATCCTATTTCTCCCCCCGGATGGTTTGCCAAAGTTTTTTTTGAAGCTAAACAATTCAAGTTTGTCTTCCGAATTTAAATCTTCATCATAGAAAACTTTAAATCGAGAGATTTTTTGTTTTTCTATAATATTCTTTTGTCATATTTTCTTACATCTCGCAATTAATCCAATCTTCGTAAATTATTTTTGTGTCAGAATCTCGCTAAATTGACTCTATGTTACCACAGTTTTATCTCTGCTTTTTCCTAATTTAATTATCAAAAAGGTCATGTCAATATGTGACAATAATTTTTTTTCAGCCCATCTCATTTTTGCCTGAAATGACTGATATAACAGGGTATGGATGATATAATAAATTTTATAATTTCTGTAATGGACCGAGATAACTTCTCATATTAACTTTTTCTAAAACCCTATTGATTTTATGTCATATAACTTATCCGGGAATGTACTATAAGTGAAAGATTTTTTATCCCAAGTATGATTATCCACGATACCTGGAGGGTAATTAATTATCACCGGGGGCAGACGCTTTATGGAAAATTCTACAAGAACATCTAATGAAAAATCTTTTGTTGTCTTTTCCAATCTGTTCATCAATCCAAATCTCCATTGGTAAAAAAAAATAAAGCAAATTAATTATCGTATCAATAAAAAAATAAATAGTAATGAAAATTATATTGACATCTATATTTTTATGCATATTTTACATTTCAAAAGCAAATGGCAGGACTTAAAAGCCATGTTTATTCAGCAACTTAAGTAAAGTTTTAAGGATGGCTTAAGGGTCCTAAACAAAAACCACAAAATAAAGGAGACGGAACTATGTTTACTAGAATGAGTGACATCAACAGAATGTTCGGAGCCATGGATCTACTCCAGAATAAAATGGACCGAATTTTCGGTGATTTTGGGAGATCCTTTGATGATGTGCCTGGTTTAACTTTCAGGGCCAGCACACCGAGAACCAATCTATATGAAAACGGAGACACCTTTGAAATTAGAGCGGAAGTCCCGGGAATTGCAAAGGATGATTTAAATGTGAACATCCAGGGCAATTATCTTGAGATCAGCGGATCCCGAACTGATGACACCCCGAATGGTTACAAGGTACACCGGAGTGAACGGGGAACAAGCACCTTTTCAAGAAGTTTTACACTTCCCGATGACGTTGATGCGGATAAAGTTGAAGCCCAACTTAAAGATGGCATTTTGTATCTCACACTTCCTAAATCAGAGGTTGCCAAGCCCAAACAGATAACCATTGGTTAACCTAAGATTTGGAAAGTTTAACACATTTATAATTATCAGGAGGTTATCATGAATGAAAGAAAAGAGCTTACTAAAATCGAAGAAAAAAATATTGAAAAAACACGCGATTTGAGATCTGCCATTCCAGCAGTTGATATTTATGAAAATGATAATGAAATTCTGTTGCACGCAGATATGCCGGGTGTTGTTAAAGAAGATGTGTCCGTCAACATTGATAATGGGACATTGTCATTATCCGGTGTAAGAAAGATCGAAACCAGGGGGTCATCAACTTGGGAAGAGTTCAGTGATGTTGAATACGTCAGAAGTTTTTCTGTACCCCAGACCATTGATGTTGATAAAGTTAAGGCAGAGTTAAAAGACGGGGTCCTTAAGCTTCATCTATCCAAATCAGAAGAAGCTAAACCCAGACAGATTGAAATTAATGCTGCTTAAGAGTTTGTTTGGTCTGAACGTAAATAACTAAGAGAATGAAGGGTTGCAAGAAATATTTGGTATAGGTTTTTTGCAACCCATCTCTCCTTAAGTTTATTGAAAGGAGAATAAAAATGGATTTAAAGAAACTGGCACCATGGAATTGGTTTAAAAAGGAAGATGACAGGGACGGCCATGCGGTTCCGGTCAATCGGCGTCATTCTATGAAAAAAAATTCAATTTTGACACCGTCATCAAATGCTCTCAACGATATTGACCGTCTTTTTGACACAGCCTTCAATGGATTTGGACGATCTTTTTTTGGAAAAAGACCAAACCTTCTGGAAGGTATATCCAGCAGTCTGTTAAAACCCCGGTTGGACCTTGGGGCAACCGAAAAAGAGTACACAATATGTATTGAAATACCGGGTGTCGATGAAAAAAATATTCAATTGCAAATCACCAACGATACCCTGACTATTTTTGGTGAAAAAAAACAGGCAGTCGAAGAAAAAAACAAGCACTATTATCGCATTGAAAGATCCTATGGTTCATTTCAGAGAGTATTGTCGCTGCCGCAGGATGCTGATCAAGATAAAATCAACGCACGTTTTAAGAAAGGTGTCCTAACCATAACTATACCCAGAAAAGCGCTGACAGGATCTAATGTAAAACAAATTCAGATTAATTATGCGTGAGATATTTTTGACGAGCAATCCTTTTAATTAACCAGATGATTTCTTTACAATAGCCCTGCCAAGATGATGAGGCAGGGCTATTGTAAAGGATGTATTTTAAAAAAGTGGATCAAAAAAATGAAATCAAATCGATCAAGACAGTTCTGGAAAATGATTGTGGCCTTTTTGTCCATTGTCTGCTTCGTGCAGGGTGTTATTCTCGTTACTTTATTTTTCAACCGGCAGCCATCAAATTCTTATTTTGACAGTTTTGATACGTATTCATCCCATTTAAATCAAAAACTTAAAAACCAGACAAAAGATAACTTTGAATTATTTGACCGCTTTTTCAACGATGATTTTTTTTCAAGTAATACTGATCCGTTTAAGGAAATGGCTCGGTTGAGCCGAGAACTTGAACAAAGAATGGGTGGTAACAATCGTAATCGACTCAAAAATTATTGGGATGAGTGGACAGGAAGGCGGTTTACCAAAAGTGATACCCATATTGCCGTAGAAACCAAGGAACAAAAAGATGCATTTATTGTGACCATTAAAGTACCAAATCTGGAAGCAAACAGTCTCAACATAGATATCAGTAACAATGGTATTTCCATTGATGGAACATTTTATAAAAAGGTAGAAAGAAAAGACAATAAAAACCAGGTCATTGGGACACATGAAATCAAACAAACTTTTTCAAGGCAAATACCGATTCCTGCTAATACAAAAGCGGAAGATGCAGAGATTTTAACTGAGAAAGACCGCGTGATTATAACACTTCCAAAGAACTGATTTTAAAAGATTTATGATTAAACAAATGCATTGTTTTTAATAAGTATATTCAGAATTTCATTACTAAAATAAAAAAAATAATAAAGCAGTATTGACACGAAAAATATAGGTATTAATTTTGGCATAAATTAAGATGAATTTATGGGAGCAGCGATCTGGTTAAAAGCCAAAAAAGTTCATGATCTCTTTCATGAAAGCGTCGCTTCGACCAATCGAATCTGTTCCCTGATTAAAAGACAACTATCATATCAAAGGAGGAAGAATTATGTTTACGAGAGTAAGTGATTTAGACAGATTGTTTGGGACCATGAGTCTTCTTCAAAAAAAACTGAACAATCTCAACAGTGGCTATGGACAATCATCTGGATACAAATGGGAAATTGAGAGCAACTCCCCGAGAACGAACCTTTACGAAAATGGGGATAATTTTGAAATTCACGCTGAAGTTCCAGGT
>QMMT01000193.1 GCA_003647385.1 Deltaproteobacteria bacterium | reverse complement strand
GTTCCCCGGGGGCTTTCTGGTTATAATTGTTCTTGTGGCTTTATTTTTTGGATCATCCACGTTTTTTACAATTAAACTGGATGAAGTGGGTGTTATTCAACGGTTTGGAAAGTTTAATCGAATCGCTCAGCCGGGTTTGAGTTTTAAGCTTCCATCCGGTGTTGAAAAAGTGACGAAAGTAAAGATAAAAAGAATTTACAAGGAAGAATTTGGATTTCAAACTGTACAAGGGTCAAGCAATTACAGAGTCCAAACCGGAGGTCCTTCCCAGGAAACTTCCCTGATGCTGACCGGGGATCTGAATGTAGCAGTGGTGCCCTGGATTGTCCAGTACAGGATTTCCAATCCCCGTGATTATCTGTTTGAGGTCAAGGATGTAAGGGCTATCTTAAGGGATATGTCCGAGGCCAGCATGCGAACCGTTGTGGGGGATAGAAGTATCAATGAGGTGATCAGCAAGCGAGAAGAGATTGCCCTGGCTGCCAAAGAAATGCTTCAAAAGGAAATGAATCAGGCAAAGTCCGGTATCAATATTGTTACCATTGAGATGAAAAAGACTAATGTTCCCGAGCCTGTCCAGAACTCTTTTAATGAAGTGAACCAGGCCACCCAGGAAAAAGAACAGACCATTTACAAGGCAAGGGAAGAATATAATAAGGCGGTTCCCCTGGCCCGTGGTGAAGCCAAAAGAGTCATAAAGGATGCTGAGGGGTATGCCATTGACCGGATTAATCGTGCCCAGGGTGATGCTGCCAAATTTTCAGCGGTTTACAATGCGTATGCTAAAGCCAAGGATGTCACCAGAAAAAGACTGTATCTTGAATCAATGCTGGAAATTTTTCCCAATCTTGGGGCAAAGTATATTATTGATTCAGATCAGAAAAATTTATTACCCTTTTTAAATATGGGTGGTTCTGATTCCATGTTAAATCCACAAAACAGATTCCTTAAAAAAAGTGAGTAAAAAATGAATAGTATTACGAGAATTATATCTTTGGCTGTTATCGCTATAGGTATCGTATTGACGTATAATTCCGCTTATATCGTTGATGAAACTGAGCAGGTGGTGGTTACCCAGTTTGGTAGAGTGATTGGCGAACCCGTGACCAAACCCGGGTTGAATTTTAAGCTGCCCTTTTTTCAACAGGCCAATTATTTTCCCAATAACCTGTTAACCTGGGATGGTGATCCGGGTCAGGTGCCCACTAAAGATAAAACCTATATCTGGGTGGATACCTTTGCCCGATGGAAAATTGTTGACCCCATAAAATATTTTCAAACCGTCAACAATGAATTTGCGGCCCTTGAACGTCTGGATGATATTATTGATCCTGCAATGAGAAACCTTGTGACATCCTATCCCCTGGTGGAAAGTGTCCGTAATACCGATCGACCTATGGATACCTTTGAATCCGTGAGTGGTGAAAGTAAAAAACGGGTCCATCAGTATACCATTGAACTGGGCCGGGATGAAATTACAAAGCAGATAATAAAGCAGGCCAGTCCCAAATTGTCCCCGTTTGGGATTGAACTTGTGGATGTAAAAATAAAAAGAATAAATTATATTGAAAGTGTAAGACGGGCCGTCTATGACAGGATGATTGCAGAAAGAAACCAGATTGCAGAAAAATATCGGGCGGAAGGTAAGGGAGAAGCAAGCAATATAAGGGGTGAAAAAGAAAAAGAACTTCAGGTAATCAAATCACAGGCATATAAGGATTCCCAGAAGATTAAGGGTGAGGCGGATGCTACAGCCACACAGATTTATGCAGATGCATATGGCGTTGATCCGGAATTTTATGCGTTTTTAAAGACCATGGACGTCTATAAAAAAACCATGAAAAAAGACAGTACACTGATTCTTTCAACCGATTCTGATTTTATGAAATATTTTAAAGGTATGGAATAACAATTTTTTAAGACATGAGTGAGAAAAAATAGAAGTTCGAGTATTGAGTTGAATAATTGTCTGCAACTCAATACTCAAAAATATTTTAACAGCTATTTTTTCTTTCTCTGGTGTCGGGTCTTTGCAAGGAGTTTCCTGTGTTTATGCTTCCGCATTTTTTTCCTTCTCTTTTTCATCACACTACTCAAAAAAATCACCTCCCTTGTAAGTTTTCATTTTTTTAATTTTGTTAAGCAGGTACTATAGCTAATATTTTATTAAATGTCCAATTTTTTATTGAAAAAAGGCGTTAAATGCAAACAGCACGACTCTTTAGTAAAGAAGAACTCTTAAAGGTTGATGACGCTGTAAGGGTGGCAGAGGAGATCGTCAATAACTTTTACAAGATGTCCTCTGGGCAGTGGCTTAAAAATCGGTATGATATAAAGACAGCCAAAGACCTCGCGGTCCATGAATATGTTGACGGCCCTTTTGCTCAGGTGGTTAAATATGAGGGCCGCAAAAAGGATGTTTCTTTGGGATCTTCCTCTTTCAGCCTTTATAAAGTGTGTCTTCAGGACATCGCTATTCTTTCGATTGTTGAAAAAACAGACAGGCTCTTATTAGAGCCTTTTCTTTTATATATACTGATCCATGAACTGGTACACGTAGTCAGGTTTTCAAAATTTAAGCAGCGATATGAAAACAAAAATGAAGCAGATGTCACATTGGAAGAAGAACGAAAAGTACACCAATTAACCCATAGCATTTTAAAGCCGGTCTCGGTTCGTGGCTTAAGCAAAGTTTTTGAATTTTATAAGGATTGGCGCAAAGAACCCGGAACCTGAATGAGTAGGTAAAAAATTTGGATAAACCTTCTTGACAAGGATAAAAGACTTACTATTTTATCTTTGATTTTTACGAAGCCAACAGAAAAACGGAGAAGCAAAGAAAATGCCGGTTTATGAGTATCAATGTACAGAGTGCGGACAAATAGAAGAAGCATTTCAGAAAATTTCAGATTCCCCGCTTGAAACCTGTTCTCATTGCAAGGGACATCTAAAAAAGCTTATCTCTCAAAGCACATTTCATCTAAAAGGATCAGGATGGTATGTGACGGATTATGGCGGAACAAAAACTGGAAGTGAAAAAAAATCTGAAAAAAAATTTAGCACAAAATCCAAAAATGCAAAGACTACTTCAAAAAAGACAACAGATTCTAAAAATTGAAGTTGAAATAGTAAAAAGTCAAAAGAAGAAAACAAAATAAACTATGTAAAAGGAGAAAAAGATCATGAGCTTGAGACCTTTAAGTGACAGAATTTTAGTAGAGCGTGTTGATGAGGATGAAAAAACCAAAGGTGGTATTATCATTCCTGATACAGCAAAAGAAAAACCGGCAGAAGGTAAAATTGTTGCCTCCGGCAACGGTCGAATCGGTGAAGATGGAAAGCTGCTTCCCATGGATGTGAAAGTTGGCGATCGTATTCTTTTTAGCAAATACGGCGGAACAGACGTGAAAATTGATGGAATTGATTATCTTATCCTGCGTCAGGATGATGTTCTTGGTGTGATTGAATAACTTTAAAGATATAAATGGAGACTAGTTAAGATGGCAAAAGAAATTAAATACGATGCAAAAGCACGTGAAGCAATGCTTAAAGGTGTTCAGACCCTTGCTGATGCAGTAGTGGTAACCCTTGGACCCAAAGGCAGAAACGTTGTTATTGAAAAATCCTGGGGTTCCCCCAATGTGACCAAAGACGGTGTGACCGTAGCAAAAGAAGTTGAGCTTGAAGATAAATTCGAGAACATGGGTGCCCAGATGGTAAAAGAAGTTGCCAGCAAAACGTCTGACATGGCGGGTGACGGTACAACCACTGCAACGGTTCTTGCAAGAGCAATATATGAAAATGGCCAGAAACTGGTTGTTGCCGGTAATAACCCTATGGATATTAAAAGAGGGATTGATAAAGCAGTTGTAAAAGTTGTTGAAGCCCTTGAAGGAATGGCAAAACCCACCAAGGATCAAAATGAGATTGCCCAGGTTGGAACCATTTCTGCAAACAGTGATGAAACCATTGGTAACATCATTGCAGAAGCTATGGATAAAGTCGGTAAAGAAGGTGTTATCACTGTTGAAGAAGCCAAATCAATGGATACGACTCTGGACGTTGTAGAAGGAATGCAGTTTGATCGGGGTTATCTTTCTCCTTACTTTGTAACAGACACTGAAAAAATGGTTGCCTCTTTTGAAAGCCCGTTTATTTTAATCTGTGATAAAAAGATTTCTTCCATGAAAGATCTTCTGCCGGTCCTTGAAGAGATTGCCAAAACTGGTAAGCCTCTTGTTATTGTTGCCGAAGATGTTGACGGCGAAGCCCTTGCAACTCTGGTTGTCAATAAGCTTCGCGGTACCTTGAATGTGGCTGCTGTTAAAGCTCCCGGATTTGGCGACAGAAGAAAAGCCATGCTGGAAGATATTGCCGTGCTGACCGGTGGACAGGTTGTTTCGGAAGATATCGGAATTAAACTTGAAAACGTAACCATGCAGGACCTTGGCCAGGCAAAATCCATCACAATTGATAAAGATAATAGTACAATTGTTGATGGTGCGGGTTCCAGAGAAGCACTTGAAGGCCGGGTAAAAATGCTTCGCGCCCAGGCGGAAGAAACATCTTCTGATTATGACAGAGAAAAACTCCAGGAAAGACTTGCCAAACTCGTTGGCGGTGTTGCAGTGATTAATGTTGGTGCAGCCACTGAAACTGAAATGAAAGAAAAGAAAGCAAGAGTTGAAGATGCACTGAATGCAACCCGTGCAGCCGTTGAAGAAGGTATCGTTGCCGGCGGTGGTGTTGCCCTTATCAGAACGGTTAAGGCCCTTGAAGGCTTTAAGCTTGAAGGTGAGGAACAACTGGGTGTTGACGTTGTAATAAAAGCTCTTGAAGAACCCTTAAGAAAAATTGCTGACAATGCCGGTGTTGAAGGGGCTGTTGTCTTAAATAAAGTTAAAGAGGGTGACGGTGCTTTTGGATATAATGCCAAGACAGATGTTTATGAAGACCTCATTGAAGCAGGTGTTATTGATCCGAAAAAAGTGGTTCGTTTCGCACTTCAGAATGCAGCCAGTGTTGCTTCTGTCATGCTGACCACTGAAGCCATGATCGCTGAAAAACCTGAAGAAGGTGGTGCCGGTGGCGGAATGCCTGGTGGAATGCCCGGCGGCGGAATGGGCGGAATGGGCGGAGGAATGCCCGGAATGATGTAATGTTGTATTAAAATTAATATTATATCATCGACACCTTGTCGAATAAAAACCCCTGTATGCTTTGTTCATACAGGGGTTTTGTTTTCAAAATTGATGTGTGTAGACATAAGAACGGTTATAAATAAAATTTAATAT
>QMMT01000192.1 GCA_003647385.1 Deltaproteobacteria bacterium | reverse complement strand
CCTTTTTTACTTTTCACATCAACATTATTAATATTGACAATCCTGTTAAGCTTTGTAATCTGAAATAAAAAATCTGTAATCTGATGATATCGCCCTGATACCTTTATAGAAACAGGAATTTCTTTATAAAACTCTTTATTGACTTCTTTAGCAGGTTGAAACAGAAGAAATGCCAACCCGGCATCACTTCCTGCTTTTGAAATACCTGTCAGTAATGAAGGAAGTTCCCGTTTGTCCGGAAGTGCCTGCATTGCCAGGTTAAATTCCTCCTGAGCTTCGACCATCATTTTTTCATACTTTATAATCTCGGCTGCTCTTTTTTTATAAGTTGATAATTTCTTTGCCTGGCTTTGATATTTTTTTTGGACCTTTTTGAGTTCATCATGTTTTGGCATAAAAACAAAGTAATAATAAGCGCCACCAATAACAGCAAACGTTACAAGACAAATAAGCAGGCGCTGCAATTTTGTAAGTGCACCAACTTTTTCAAAGGCAACGCCTAACTTTTCTTTTATTTCACCAAATTTACTTTTTTCTTTACTCATTTTTTGTCTTGTTTTAAACTCTTTTCTTTTGGTTTTTCCTTTTTACAAAGCAATTCAAATGATTTTAACATAACACCATCTTTGAACTTTTTCATTTTTGCTGTTTTCAAATCAACTTTACCAAAGCCAAAAAGTGGGGAGTTTTCTAGTCTTCCCATGAAATCGGCAATTGTTGGATTATCAAATGCAATCCCTTTAATCGTCACAGTGTTTTTATCTGTTTTAAAACTTTGAAGCCACATCCGCCCGGGAACGACGAGATCTGTCATGCCATCAAACAATATCAGCTGTTTTTCTCTCTGTTTTTTTAAAGAAGAAACGACCTCGAGCTTTTCTTGAAGGACTTTCAGATCCTTTTTAATTTTGGCTACACGATCGGCTTTTTCTTTATATTTTAAAATTTGACGATTTACCTGTTTGGTTTTTTCTTTTACTGTCAAGATTTGTTTATTAATGACCAATGTATACCAGGAAAGTGCAACAACAGTTAAAAGAATTAATAATAAAAAGACAGATATCTGTCTTCTGATATTTTCTTTTTTCCGGGCAATTCTGAATGGTAAAAGATTAATTTTTATCATTTATCATCTACTCTTCGTAATGCAAGTCCTATCGCTATCGGAGCCAGAGGGCCTGCTTTGGTTATAAAAGAGTCTGGAAATTTCTTTTCATTTACAATTAAAGCTTCGAACGGATTAATGATTGACACATCTGCATCAAGTTCAGACAAAAGGCAATCTTTAAACCCCTCGGTAAAAACACCGCCACCGCTCAGAATAATTTTTTCAACCTTCTCATCACTGGCACCGGTTTGATACGTATTTACCACCTCACAAATCTCAGAACACCAGGACTGAGCAAGTCTCAAACTTATTTCCCGAATACCATCCTGGCTGACAATATCGTTTACCTCTCCATTCACTGCCTGCTCCGCTTCATCAACCGTCACATCAAACTGGCCACAGATCTCTTCTAAAATTTGATTTGTTCCTGATACATTATCTCGCATCATTAACGACGAATTCGCTTTCAAAATATTTAAAGACGTTTTTGATGCGCCGACATCAATCAATAAGGTAACTTTTTCCTGACTTTCATAGGGAAGTATTTCATATGCATTTTGAAGGGCAAACGTATCAACATCGATTATTTTAGGGTTGAGCCCGGCCAGATGAATCAAATCAATATACTCAGCCACCAGATCTTTTTTAACCGCAACCAGCAGAACGTTCATCTGATCAGGGGAAAACTCACTCTCTCCCAGGGCTTGATAATCGATATTGACATCATCAATATCATAAGGGATGTATTGTTCAGCTTCGGAATATATTATGTCCTGGAGCTCTTGCTCGGGCCGGGTTGATGTATTGATTGTTTTTATAACAACCGAATGACCGCCTGTAGAAATGGCAACATTTTTCTCACGGATTTTCTGAGATTTAAAAAGAGTTCGGATATCTTTGGCAAGCCCCTCCATATCCATGATCTTGCCCTCAACAATAGTACCCGGTAAGATTCTGCTCATACCAAATTTATGTAAAGCAAGCCCTTTCCCTGTTTCTTTAAGCTCAGCTACTTTAATGAAAGAAGAGCCGATATCCAGGCCGACAAGATGATCTTTTTTTCCAAATATCATAAACTTTCACATCAATAAGGTAAAACCAATGTCACTTGGGTATATACAACTTACATTTTCATATATTGATTTTTATCATCAATATTTCTGTACTTTGATACGATATTGCTGTAAAGTCAAGCACTATCGTGTCTTTTGCATAATTTATAGCAAAAACCAGAAAGGGTTGTCAAACTAAAAGATTAAAAAATTGTGAAATAAATGTTACAAAAATCGAATAAATTGCAAGGAACCAAACCATTCAGGCTGGTCAAATTTTTCACATTCTCGTCCCTGGTGATTATGTTCACAGCAACAATTATTATCTCAGCTTTAAATGCACATTGGGTCAGAAATATTCTCCTGGAAAAGAGTGAAGAATATGCCTCACTCCTTGTTGAAAACCTTAACCATCAGATCTTTTCAAGGTTTATGCTTCCTGTATTGGTTAAGCACGGTGAGATTAAATTACGCAAAAAAGATCAATTTTTATTGATGGATAAGGTCATCCGATCTACGCTGCACAGCTTTAACGTTGAAATGGTGACGCTTTATGATGAACACAACATCATTTCCTACAGCTATGATCAGGATAAAATCGGTCAGAAAAATGCCGGTGGTGTCCACTATGAAAAAGCGATGAAAAAAGAAGCCACCTCCAGACTGGCACAGCAGGGTAGTTTTTTGGAGTTATTATTCTGGTTTCCCCAGAAAACAAAAATTATTACATTTGCGCCCCTAAAGGCTGAAAAGCAGATAATACCGGCCCTTGCGGACCAGGTGCTGGGTGTCGTTGAAATTGTCCGGGATGTTTCCGCTGACTACAAAAAAGTGTTTAGACTCCAAGTGCTTGTTATTGGATCCTGTTTTATCGTCATGGGAATACTTTTTTTTGTACTCTTGTTTGTCGTCAGGCATGGAGAAAAAATCATAGAGCGAAGAGCAGAAGAAAGACTCAAACTTGAAGAAAAACTGAGTCAGGCAGAACACCTGTCAGCCATTGGTGAAATGACCGCCGGGGTATCACATGAAATTAGAAATCCACTTGGGATTATAAAAAGCAGTGCACAATTATTGAAAAAAAAAATGGTAAGGCTGGATGCCAAAAGCAGCATTCCCGATATTATTGTCGAAGAATCCGCCCGGCTTGATAAGATTATTACGGACTTCCTCGATGTTGCCAGGCCTAAATCCCCAGACCTTCGCCCCTGTAGGGTTGAAGATATCATAGAAAAGAACATTGCTTATCTAACCTCCCAGATAGAAGATAATAATTTTAACATTATCAAAGAGATATCAGACGATTTACCTGAAGTCCTGGCTGACAGCACTATGCTTTACCAGGCATTTTTAAATATCCTGATCAATGCATTCCAGTCCTTGAAAAACAATGGTTGCATTATCATACGAATAAATTATGATTCCAATAATATCGTTATTAATTTTATTGATAACGGAAAAGGTATACCGGACAAAATCTTAAAAAAGATCTGGACTCCGTTTTTCACTACAAAAGACACGGGAACCGGATTAGGCCTTGGGATCGTGAAAAATATGATTGAAGCCCACAATGGAACGATTTCCATCACTAATATGAAACCTGCGGGCGCAAACGTGGAAATTATACTTCCGGTTTAGGAGAATTAAGTTTAAATGGAAAACATCCTGATCGTTGATGATGAAAAAAACTACCCCAAGATAATAGGAGAAATCCTTGGCGAAGAAGGCTATACTTCCTTAACAGCGTCCAGTGGGATGGAAGCATTGGATTATTTGAATACTGAAATCATAGACTTGGTTTTAACTGATGTAAAAATGCCCGGAATAAGCGGTATCCAATTACTCGAAAAAATCAAGGAGATAAACCCGGATATCCCCGTCATCATTATGACCGCTTACGGCAGTGTTGAAAAAGCTGTAGAAGCTATGCACAAAGGCGCATACACTTTTATTCTAAAGCCCTTTGAAAACCAGGCATTGATTGCACACATTGCCAAAGCTATCTCAGTTTACAGAATTGTCCAGGAGAACAACATCCTCAGGGAAGCTGTAAGTTCCAGGTACAGCTTTGATAATATCATCGGAAAGAGCAAGCCCATGCAGGAGATTTATGAAATCATCAAAAAGGTGGCCCCTTCAAATGCCAGTGTTCTTATTGAAGGAGAAAGCGGTACAGGAAAAGAACTGGTTGCAAAATCAATCCATTATAACAGTTTAAGAAAAAATAAGCCCCTGGTTGCTGTAAACTGCTCAGCATTTGCTGAAACGCTATTGGAAAGTGAGTTGTTTGGTCATGAAAAAGGAGCTTTCACAGGAGCAAGCGCTATGAAAAAGGGTCGATTTGAAATCTCTGATAAAGGAACCCTCTTTCTTGATGAAATAGCTGAACTGCCCATTTCCCTTCAAGTAAAATTATTACGGGTTCTCCAGGAAAAAACGATTGAACGGGTTGGAGGGACACGGTCTATTTTTGTTGACTTTCGCCTGATTGCAGCCACAAACAAAAACCTGGAAGACGAAGTAAAAAAAGGTAATTTCAGAGAAGACCTTTACTACAGACTTAATGTCGTCAAAACTATTGTCCCCCCTCTTCGAGAACGATCCGAGGATATTCCTTTGTTAATTAAGCATTTTATTGACAAATATACCAATGGAATAGACACCCTATCCACTGTATCTGGGATCAACCCGGAAGCGCTTAAAATCTTATGTGATTACCAATGGAAAGGCAATGTCAGGGAACTTGAGAACATTATAGAACGCTCCGTCATTCTTGGCAGCGGCAATATGATTACCCCATCTGACCTTCCACCACAGGTCAGACAAAATATGTCTTCCACGCTTGATCTGGATGGAATCCCGGAGGACGTCGGCCTTGCCGAGACTCTGGCAGCCGTTGAAAAAAGAATGATACAAAGAGCTATGAACCTTTCAGGGAATGTGCAAACAAAGGCAGCCCAGCTTTTAGGAATCGGAAAAAGCGGCTTGAACCAGAAACTCAAAAAATTTAACATCGGATAAGAAGTTACAAACAGTATACGGTTCAAGATTTTAAACCCTCTTCATCTGCATATTATTTGGCTTTATTTTCAAATAGTTAATAATAAAATCTATTTGATTCAATAAAGACAGGG
>QMMT01000191.1 GCA_003647385.1 Deltaproteobacteria bacterium | reverse complement strand
CTGGCCCACATCAACAATCCCGGCGATATTAATACCACAGGAGCAGACAAAAACGCCGACAGATGGTTTCTCTTCCTTAATGTCTCGTTCTTTTGGAAATATTTTTTTCCGGGTCAAGGTATTTCTTTGTTCAGCCAGCAGTTTTGATACGGATGCAGCGGCCGCAGATGATTGAACCACTGACCTGGCAATCGCTTTGGGAGATTGAAACGCACCAATGACAAACACACCCTCGCGGCTGCTTTCAATCGGTTCGAAACAGGATGTTTTTGCAAAATGATGGCGATCCAGCTCAAAATCAAATTGTTCTGAAAGCCGGATAACATCCTCTGGTGCTTCAAATCCAATGGAAAGAACTGCCATATCAAATGATTCAACAACCACATGGCCTTTTTCATCAATATACTGCATTCTGACACCCGTGCCATCCTTACCGGGTTCCAGAGTGTGCGGCAAAGAACGAACAAACCTGACATTCTCTTGTTTGGCCCGTTCAAAATACCGTTCGGATTCTTTGCCATGCGTTCTCAAATCCATAAAAAAAATGGCCCGGTCAAGGGTGTGGCTTTTGACATGTTCCAACGATGCCATACTCTGTTTTACCGAAGACATACAGCAGATATTTGAACAATAAGAGTTGCCGCAATTATTTTGATTCCTTGATCCAACACATTGCAGCCAGGCTATTTTGCCCGGTTCAATATTATCTGAAGGACGAAGAAGAGATCCTGAATTGGGCCCGCTGACAGCAAGAAGCCGTTCATATTCCAGACTGGTAACCACGTCTCTTATCTTCCGGAATCCAAGAAAATCATGTTTGCCGGGATCAAACGGCTTGAACCCAGGTGCCAGAATGACAGCCCCTACGGTTATGGAAACTATTTCATCGACCTGATCAAAATCAATTGCATCTGTGGGGCAGAACTTTTCACATGCCCGGCATTTTCCAAGAGTAAAATATATACAGGCACTTGGTTCAATAGCATATTTGAGAGGAACCGACTGATCATATTTTATATAGATTGCTTTTTTATTGCTAATGCCAAAATTAAACTCATCTTTAACATTAATAGGACATTTTTCTGCACAGATCCCACAGGCAATACATTTATTAGTATCAACATATCGGGGTTTCTTTTTGATCTGGATATTGAAATGCCCTGCATTCCCTTCCACGGTTTCAACCTGGGCAAGTGTTATCAGTTCAATATTCAGGTGTCGGCCGCATTCCACAAGCTTTGGTAAAATAAGGCATGATGCACAGTCATTTGTTGGAAATGTTTTATCCAGCTGTGCCATTGTTCCACCAATACCGGCCGTCTTTTCTATGAGGTAGACAAAATATCCTGACTCAGCAAGGTCCAGTGCTGAGTTGATTCCGGCGATTCCGCCCCCGACAACCATTACCGCACCGACCAGATTGTCTGTTCCGGGAATTTTTTTTCTCTTCTTAATTTTTTTAGCGCCATTGTCCGCTTTCAAATCTAAACCTTCCAAACCATTTTGGACTTTTCCTTTAGCGTTTGGGTCTGATGATTCAGGGTTTGTTTTCAGGGAAATATCTGAAAGAACACGCTCCATGGCCTCTTTTGGAATATTCTCTTTTTCACAAAAATTAATAAACTTATTTTTAGAAATGGTGTAACGCTTGGCTGTAGTAGGAGATGCCGAAAGTTTTCCGTTTTTTATCCAGTTGGTGACTGTATTTCGATGAACACCGACATGCCTTGCAAAGACACCCACTTTAAACGTCAGCATGAGGTATACTCCTTTGGGTGTATATTGATATCCATATCGGTGAAGCGCTTTAAAATAAGGCGACACATTGTTGTGACAGATTTTTCGACAGCTTTGCTTAAACCAGGTTCAATACAATCGGGTATCGTCTCGATCTGAACTGCAAAAAAATGCACTTCAATTTGAGCAAATGCCTTAAGCTCTTTTAACATGTTGGAACTGGGAAACTGATGAAGGGAATAGTCAGCAATTTTGTTTTCAGGAATCTGGTCCATATCTATTTCAAATATATCCCCCGGGGATCTTTTTTCCTGATCAACTGCGTCAATAATAATAATGGTTTTCAATTTTTCCCCTAAAAGAAGCAGATCGAAAAGCAGGTCTCTGAATGATGTTCCGGCATCCAGAAGTCCTATATTACCCTTCAGAGGATAATTTTCTTCAATCTGTTTGATTACCGCAGGGCCAAAGCCATCATCCCCTAACAAGGGATTGCCGCACCCTATAATCAACACTTCTTTTTTTAACAATGCCTGATACATATTGTATGACTTTTTCATAAGTTAGAATAAACTGCTTGTGCAAAGTCAGATCTCCACTAAACTATCTCCAATGAGTATTTGCCGAACCGTACCGCAAGTGAACTCAATATCCGACCAAAGAATATGATATACTACAATATTTAAATTGATTTCGTCAACCAATTGTAATTTGAATATCAAAAAAAAACAATAATGACAGCTGCCTTGATTAAAAAAGATATCACAGGATATGGTAGTTATTTTTGAAATAAAAAATCAAAAATCTATTGAAATAATCTTTTTTATTGACAAGGATATCAATGCATAATATTCATAATCATTTATAGTTTGCACAACTTTAAGTTTGCACAATTTGCATAAAATGGAATACGTCCACTAATACAGGGAGCATAAAAACAAAGAGGTGATAAATATAGTATTTATGGAGGAAATTTTTTTTAGTTTTTAACTGCATCAAGGAGGTGCCCGTGAAAAACGAACAAACGTTGCCTGATAAGCAACAAAAGAAACTTGGGATTTCCCGGCGAGGTTTTCTGAAAACCATTACTGGAACAGCTGCTGGAATTGGAATGTCTCAGGTGTTTAATCCCGCCCTTGTTTCCGCACTGGAAAAGGCCCTTGAACACCACCCGGTACTCTGGATTCAGGGCCAAGGCTGCACCGGCTGTTCAGTTTCTCTTCTGAACAGTGTTGATCCATCTATTGCCGATGTTCTTCTCAAAGTTATCAGTCTTCAGTTTCATCCCACCATAATGGCCAGTGAAGGTAAAACTGCCTTGGAAAATCTTTATAAGATTGCCGAAGAGTACAAAGGAAAATTCTCTCTGGCAGTTGAAGGTGCCATTCCAATGGCAGCAGGCGGGAAATACTGTATTGTTGGAGAACTTGACCATAAAGAAATTACCATGGCGGATATGGTGAAAGATCTTGGTAATAAAGCCGGCAGTGTTCTTGCGGTAGGAACCTGTGCGGCTTATGGTGGGATTCCGGCTGCCGAAGGTAATGTAACCGGTGCAACAGGGGTAATGAAATTTTTTAAATATTATGGCATCAAAACTCCGGTTGTTAATATCCCGGGATGTCCTCCCCATCCGGACTGGATTGTGGGATCGATTGCCCATCTATTAACCAAAGGACTCCCTGAATTAGACAGTGATGGACGTCCGACGATATTCTTTGGCGAGAACATCCATGATAACTGCCCGCATCTGGATGAATATGATGCCGGCGAAATGTCTGAAAAACTCTCGGATGCAAAAGGCTGCCGTATGGATCTTGGTTGTAAAGGTCCGGATACATATGCTGACTGTTACAAACGCAAATGGAACAGCGGCATGAATTGGTGTGTGGACAATGCGGTCTGCATAGGATGTGTTGAACCCGGGTTCCCGGATGGATCATCACCTTTCTATGAACCGGCATAACACAATTATCCGAAACTTTTAAACCTTAAGGAGGTTTTATTATGGCAGGCTGTAAACCACAAGCTGCTCCGGTCGCGGCCGGAAAAAAAATTAAGGTCGCCATTGATCCTGTAACCAGGATTGAGGGGCATCTTAAAGTAGAAGTTGAAGTAAAAGACGGTGTTGTTGTTGATGCCAGAATTTTTGGCGGCATGTACCGTGGTTTTGAACAAATTTTAATCGGTAGAGACCCAAGGGATGCGTCCCAGATTACCCAGAGAATCTGTGGGGTTTGCCCGACGGCACACGCCACTGCATCTGCACTGGCACTGGATGATGCATTTAAAGTTAAACTCACCAAAAACGGAAGAATTGCAAGGAACCTGATTTTGGGTGCCAATTTTCTTCAATCCCATATTCTGCATTTCTATCATCTTGCAGCACTTGATTATGTTAATGGTCCGGACGTGGCGCCATTTATCCCAAGATATGCAAAAAATGATATCCGTGTACCCAAAGACATCAATGATGTAGCGGTTGGCCAATACCTTGAAGCACTTGAAATGAGAAAAATCTGCCACGAGATGGTCGCACTTCTTGGCGGCAAAATGCCTCATGTTCAGGGTATTGTTGTGGGTGGAACCACAGAAATCCCAACCAGGGAAGCTTTAAATGCCTATGCAGAACGGTTCAAAATAGTCAAAAAGTTTATCCTGGAAAAATATATCCCCATTGTTTACCTGCTTGCGGGTCCCTATGGAGATCTTCTTAAAACTGGCGGCGGCTATCAAAACTGTGTTGCATGGGGTGTCTTTCCAATGGATGATGCCGGGAACACTTTGCTGAAAAGAGGGGTTTTTACTGATGGTAAGGATTATGCGGTTGATCCGGCCCTTATCAAGGAATTTGTAAAATATTCTTATTTTGACGATTCAACAACGGGGTTAAATCCAAGCGAGGGAAGAACGGTTCCTGCTCCTTACAAAGAAGGGGCATACAGCTTTATCAAATCACCCAGATACAACGGCAAACCCCATCAGGCAGGCCCGCTTGCCAGAATGTGGGTCACCAATCCTGAACTGTCTAAAATCGGCCAGGAAAAACTGGGAGTTAAGAAAATGCGTGATATCGGTGATGCTGCCTTCTCTATTCTTGGAAGACATGTTGCCAGAGCAGAAGAAACCGCCATGGTTGCTGATGCTGTTGAACAATGGCTGGCAGAAGCACAACCCGGCAAAGAGACGTTTGTTCCTGCACCTATTCCTGATTCCGGGGAAGGTCTTGGACTTACAGAAGCGCCTCGTGGTTGTCTTCTTCACTACATTGACATTAAAGATCAAAAAATTGCAAATTACCAGGTCACTTCAGCAATCATCTGGAATGCCAATCCAATGGATGACATGGGCCAGAGAGGACCCATGGAACAGGCGCTTATTGGTGTCCCTGTTCCAGATCCTGAAAATCCTGTGAATGTGGGGCGTCTGATCCGCTCCTTTGACCCCTGACTGGGGTGCGCCGTCCACGTGCTGGACGCAGACACAGGCAGAAAAATTAAAGTGGAAATTCCTCTTTAATTTAAACTGATATTGACATAAATATAAGAGGGGATGATATGTCT
>QMMT01000190.1 GCA_003647385.1 Deltaproteobacteria bacterium | reverse complement strand
GAAAAGAGATGATATCTTTATAGATCCATTAATTCAGCCAATCAGCGTTGACAGCAACAATGGAACCATGGTTATGGAAGCTGTAAAAACGATTATGCAGGACCTTGATGGTGTTCATACAACCGGCGGTCGTTCCAACATATCCTATGGTCTGCCACAAAGAAAAATTATCAATCGTAGTTTTTTATTGATGATGATGGCCAATGGATTTGATTCTGCTATAATGGATCCATTAGATAAAGATATCATGGCGGTCTTAAAAACCGGAGAGATGGTTGCCGGTCATGACGATTATTGTATGAATTTTTTAAAAGCAGTCAGGGCCGGAGACATAAAAGCCTGAAGCTAATTTTGAGCTTATAAAAAAAGGGCAGTCTGAATTTTGAAAATCACTGATAAACAGCCCCATGTACTTTCCCGTATAGAGGCTGATGTTGCTTTTCAGGATCTTGAACAAAAGTTAAAAACTTCTGGGGATAGCCCTGAGATTTTGAAAATTGCCGAAAAAACACTGAATAAAGCAAAAGGTATATGGCACCCTAAGGCTGTATTTCAATGGTTTGAATTTAAAAATAGGGGTCAAGATAACTTAGGACGTATAATTCAAAGTTCCGGCAGTCATGTGGATTTTAATTTTGGATATTCCAGCCAATTTTTAACACATGCCAGACATGCTTTAGTCTCTGTTTATACAGTGGGACAGGAGCTTGAACAGGAATCAGTGAACGCCTCATCCAAGGGAGATCTGCTGGGCGCCTATTTTTTTGATCTTATTGGTTTGATAGTCCTTGGTAAAGTGGAACAGACAGTCAAGGAAATAGCCGAAAAGCAGGCTCGTGATTTGGGATGGGGTGTAAGTCCATTCCTGAGTCCTGGTTCAATTCATGGTTGGGAGCTTGAAGAGCAGGTAAAACTCTGCTCTCTTTTACCCCTTGAAAATATTAATGTAAAAATTCGAGATGATGCAGTCTTATCTCCCTTTAAAACAATTTCCTGTCTTATTGGCTTGGGGTCGGGATATGATGCTATTCAGGTTGGAACAACCTGTCAGATCTGCTCTATAAATCATGAATGCCAAATGAAACAGAATTAAATGCCAGATTCGATTTTAATAGCATATTTTGTGGTTTAGGGGTGTTAAATTCCTCGGTTCAAAATTTATTCTTGGTACTCTCAAAAGTTGTGAATTACACAGTCCAATTTGCTTCATTTTCGATAAAAAAAGAACTTGTTTAAGACTAAGCACTTTGTCTATAATATGTCTCCAAGAGCTTTATCAAGAAAGGCGTTTAATTATTATTCCAGTACTTAGGGATTCTCTGAATCTGCCAGCGACAATTTGTATTCAAAGTCTTATCATATTTATATTTGATGCCGACCACAGGATGTTGTGTTTCAGATTAAACGGGGGATTGATTTTTTACCCATCTCCCCTGAAAAGTTATTTGTAAATATTTTCACGAGATTGATGCCACCATCGGATAATTCTTCAAGTGAGTCTGATTTGTTTGGGCAAACTGCTTCAACACTAGTATCGCGGCTGTTTGTGAGCCCCGACTTTGCCCTGGGGTTTAAAATAGTTTGTAAAAAATTCGGGTATTTTAGTTTCAAACTCCATTTCTTCATTATTAAAGGGGTGTTTAAATTTGATCGAAAAAGCATGTAACCCCAAACGCCCCTTCTCGTTCTCACTATACTTTAAATCACCGACAATGGGATGCCCGAGTTCGGACAAGTGAACACGGATTTGATTTTTTTTGCCCGTTAAAAGATCAATTTCCAATATACTATAGTTCTTAGATTCATTTTTTACCGTATATTTAGTCTTGGCCAGCTTTCCTTCTTCCGGGTTCTCGACAGAGTGCATCAGATAATCTTCTCCTTCAGCAAGATAAGACTCAATAATTCCACTTTTTTTTGTTAAATTACCATGAACGATAGCCAGGTATTTTTTTTCTACATTGCCCCACTGGCTTGCAAATTTCTCACGGATCTTGAAACTTTTAGCAAAGACCAACACTCCCGAGGTCTCACGATCCAAACGATGTATAACAAACAGATTGACCTTTGCCCTTGGATTGCCTTTTCTAACATAATTTATAAGCAATTGATGAGCTGCTTTCTCTTTTTCGTACTTCGCTTTAACGCTCAAAAGACCCGAGCTCTTATCAATGACAATGATGTCCCGATCCTCATACATGATACTGATGCCGGCAGGCACATATTTAGATCTTATTTTTATTTTTGTTTTAATCACAGTGGTTCCCTAATAAATCTTTGCTTAACATGTCTCGAATGTCTATTTTGATTGATTAACACACTTAAAAAGCCTGAATTCATTCGATTCTATACGTGTTATTTCATTGGAAGAATTGCGTCCTGATTGGTCAAAAGAGCGGTACGAATCTGTTGTTCTTTAGATTTTAAATAATCCACAATGGAACTGCTATTTGAATCGTCCCAACGTTTCCGCCCAATTTTCATGATTATTTTGGCGGTTCCTGTATCAATGATAAAGTCGTATGATAATGTTATTGAGTTTTCGCGAGGATCAATATTATATTCGTTATAGGTATTGTTAATGAAATCCAGAACTGTTTCTTCTTTTGTTGCGGCCATATCGTTTCTCCTATGTGTGAATGTGATTTGCTAAGAATGAACTTAACAGTTTTTCTCTATGTTTCATACAAAGATAATTAATCGGATAGCTTTGCATTATCCAGGCATCATGATCTTCCAGAACAGATTAAAATAATCGTCTATTTTATCAGTCAATTTATATTTCATTTTTGAATAATACCAATTGTGAATACACCGGTAGCAGATCATATAATAGGCATCACTGATTTGTCGAAAGGAGAGATTAGGGTCAATGCGGCCTTTTTCTCTCGCATCAACAATATGCTGTTTCAATATTGTCAAATCATCCTGTCTTTTATAACTTTTATCCTGCATCCAGGTCCGCGTGGGAACCGTTATAAAAGCTGTAATGGCAACCCCGGGGTTGTTTTCATAGAAATCCATGGTTACCCATAAAACTTTTCTGAATATTTCCTTTATATTCACCATTCCATTAATATGGCTTGACATTACAATGCTGATTTGAGCTATCTGTTCATCGAGAATGGTAAAAATAAGGTCTTCTTTTGAGCTGAAATATTTATAAATAGTTCCAGAGCTAACCTTGGTTCGTTTGCTGATTTCCCGAATATTTACCCTGTGAAAATCATGATTTGAGAACAACTCAAGCACTGTTGGGTAGAGTCGTAGTTTTAATTTTTCAGGTATTTCAGGCTTAATGCGCATCCCACTTACCCTTATCGCGTAAACTATTTATAACAGGAAGCGCTGCTTCCATTAATTTAAGTTTGTCCACTTTAGTGCTCCGGGTCAACGGCAATTCTTTGTCAGAAGGCCAGATTTCAACATGCTGGGGCCTTTTATACGAAGCGATGGACTTACAGTGCGCCATTACAGCCTCGCTGCTCAATTTAATATCAGAAGCCGGGCGGACAAAAGCAAAGATGCCTTCGTCAAAAAGTTCATGTTTCATACCAATCACTTCCACAACATCCACACCGTCCATTTGGGCAATATGCTCTTCGATTTCTCCGGGAAAGACATTGTATCCTTTTTGTTTAATAATGAATTTTTTACGTCCGGAAAGATAGAGCGCTTTATAATCGTCCATCTGCTTGAAATACCCCAGATCACCCGTATAAAGGATACCTTCGGTTGATACGGCCTTTTTTGTTTCCTCGGGCTGATTATAGTATCCCAAAAAAACAATGGGGGGATGATAACAGATTTCTCCGATGTCTCCATCAGGCAATTTTTCACCAGCCGTGCCGTTATCTTTCATCGGGCTTCGGATACTGACCCGGGCGATATCTGAAAAAGCCCGGCCCACCTGTCCGGCCATTTCTTCAAACGGTATATCAGCGGGTGTAAAGGTAGCAAAACCGGCATTTTCCGTCATCCCTATACCGGTACCAAATTTGGGTGCCATCTTTGAAAGTTTTTTTAAGAAACCTGTATCAACAGCCGAACCGGCATAGGCAACAAACTCAAGGCTTGAAAGATCATAGGTTTTATATTCCGGAAAACTCCAAAGCATCCGAAACATTGTTGGAATCTGCCCAATCACCTTAATCTTATGACGTTCTATGGCTTCAAGACTTGCTTTAATATCAAAGATCCTTAAAAAAACGGCTTTCCCCCCCATAAACATGGTGGTCATGAATGTTTCCGTTATACATCCGACATGACTTGGTGGAAGGTTCACAAGAATGGAGAAATCTTTTCTATCGCCTTTATAGTCAATCCCTCTTTCCAATACCTGGTTTTGAACAATAATATTTTCATGGCATAGTACCGCCGGTTTTGGCTCTCCCGTGGTTCCGGTGGTATAAATGATCAGGGCAGGCGTTCGTTTCTCTATTGTTTTATATATCTTTTTCAGCCTCCCGGAAAGCATATCCATTAACTTGAGCCATATAAGACGAGGCTTGCTCATAAGCTGGGTAATGCCCAAGGCTCCCTGAATGATATCTCCGGGTTTCGGTTCCGGGGTAAACTGCACCAGATATTTCACTGATGAACACTTCTCTTTAACTGCTTCACCTACTACTCTGAAATCCCTGACAGGAGTATCACCTAAAAAGAAAAAGGCTTTGGCCTCTATCTTGTTAATATCCCGGACAACTTCATTTTCAGTTAAGCGGACATCCAGGGGCGCAAAAATCACTCCGATTTTAAAGCAGGCATACATCAGTGCCATATGCTCGGGGACCAATACCAGCTGGGTGGCGACCCGATCCCCTTTTTGAAGGTCCATATCAATTAACTTGAGCGCAAAAAAATCAATTAATGAGCTAAACTTCTTATAGGTAAATTCGCGTCCATCCTCATGCTGGATAATGGCCACGGTATCGGGTGACGCTTTGGCCCATTTATCAATATAAGAATTTACGAGCGGCAATCGGTTGCTATTGTCCATTTTTTCCCCCTTTTATTTTTACATATCCTGCACGGATCGCTTTTTTTTGTTCACCATTTAAAACTTCAAAAAAAATATCCGTATGATCCTGATGTATTGTTTTACCTGTGCAGCAAACTTTAATATCGGTACCGGGAAGCACCATCCCTGTAAATTTGCATGCAATTTCTAAAATTCTTTCAGGGTCCTTATCTGCTTCATTGTTAACAAGTTCACGAACAGCATAAGCAAGTGTTGCAGTTCCCTGCAAAATTATCCCGGGCAGGCCGACTGCCTCTGCGAATTTTGGTGATGTGTGGATGGGAAACTCAATATTGCTGCAGCCATCATAGAT
>QMMT01000189.1 GCA_003647385.1 Deltaproteobacteria bacterium | reverse complement strand
CATAATAAGAAAAGACATTAAAATACCCACGGGCAAGGTGAAAATAGCCACAAATGCAGATCTGAAATGCAAAAGGAAAAACACACAGATAACCGCAACCACAATCAGTTCTTCAGTCAGTTTGCTTTTAAGTGTTTCTATGGCCCTTTCAATCAGATCCGACCTATCATACCCGGCGATGATCTCAACCCCTTCGGGAAGGCCTTTTCCCAGTTCCTTTAATTTTTCTTTCACCCTCCGGATGACTTCAAGGGCATTTTCACCATACCGTATGATGACAACTCCACCGGCAGTTTCGCCTTCACCGTTCCATTCAAGGATACCCCGCCGCAGTTCAGGCCCGATATGGACATTGGCAATATCTTTTAATAAAATGGGAGTACCTTTTTTATCAAAACCCACTGCAATATTTTTGATATCTTCAACAGATTTGATATACCCAAGCCCCCGCACCATGAATTCGGTTTCAGCCATCTCAATGAGTTTACCGCCGACATCTGAGTTTGACCTCTTGATGGCGTTCTTAATTTTTTTAATGGAAATATTATATGAAACCAGCTTGTCCGGATCTACTTCCACCTGGTATTGTTTTACAAATCCACCAATGCTTGCGACTTCAGACACGCCTGGGACTGCTGTTAACTCATACCTTAAAAACCAGTCCTGGATCGAACGCAGCTCCTGCAGGTCGGTATTGCCGGTTGTATCCTTTAAAACATATTCATAGGCCCAGCCAACCCCGGTGGCATCGGGCCCCAGGCTCGGTGTCACCCCCTGGGGCAGCCGTCCTGAAACAAAATTGAGATATTCCATTACCCTGGATCTTGCCCAGTAAAGATCTGTACCATCTTCAAAGATCAGGTACACAAAAGAATATCCGAAAAATGAATAGCCCCGGACAACCTTTGCAAAGGGAACACTGAGCATGGCAGTGGTTAAGGGATAGGTAATCTGATCCTCAACCACCTCGGGTGCCTGTCCCGGATATTCAGTATAGACAATTACCTGGACATCGGACAAATCCGGAATGGCATCAAGGGGAGTCTTGAGCATGGCAAAAATTCCCGCAGCAATGATAAACATTGTGGCAAGTATCACCATGAACCTGTTCTTAATAGACCACTCAATTATTTTTTCTATCATGGGAAATCCCCTTTTTATTCCATATCTTTAAAGAAATCATCATCTTTTCCCTGTTTTTCCTGTTTTCTTGGGGTTTTCGGGGCAGACTTGGCATCAAGCATTTTCTGAATGGCCTCTTTGAGTTTTGATTCTGAATCAAGTAAAAACTGGCCGGAAATTACAACCTGGTCATCAAAGGCAAGCCCGCTTAATATTTCCACCCTGTCCCCTTCCAGATAAATCCCTGTCTGTATCTCCCGTGGAGTAAATTTCCCGTTTCCCCTGGCAACAAAAACAATCTTTTTTTCTCCTGAAAAGATCACGGCTTCCGATGGTATGGAAATTCCCTCTTTATTTATTCCGGTATTTATTTTAATCCTGGCATACATATCAGGCTTCAGCTCATCATTCTTATTTTCAAAATCAATCCGGATGATGACATCTCTTGTCTTTTGCTGAAGGTAGGGGAAAATATAGGAAATTTTTCCCTTATAGATCTTTTGAGGAGTATACGAGAGCGTCATTTCAACCTCCTGGCCCACTGATATCAGATTTTGCTCATACTCAAAAATGTGGGCTTCAACCCAGATCCGGGACAGATCAGAAATAGTAAAAAGGCTGGCTCCTGGTTTGGCAAATTCTCCTTCAATAATGTTTTTTTTTGTGATAACGCCTGTAAAAGGAGATCTGACAGTCAATGCCTTCTTGACTTTACCACTTTTTTCAATGGCACTGATTTCTTTGTTGGCAATATCAAAATAGCCTAACCTTTTTCTGGCTGAGACAAGGATCTCCTTGTTCAGGCTGGTTTTGCTTCTCTGATAATTTTTAAAGGCAGACAAATACTCTTCCTGGGAAGCTAAAAGAGAGGGCGAATAGATGTCATACAAAGGATCGCCTTTGTTGACAAAAAAGCCAGTATAGTCTGCATAAAGTTTTTCTATCCATCCGCCGGTCTTCTGGCTTACGATACCGGTGCGGGTTTCATCAATGGTAACGTGACCATAGGTGGTTATGGTATGATGCAAAGGGCCTTTTTCCACTTTTTCCATTTTTAAACCCATGTTCTGTTCCACAACAGGGTCTATCCGTATATCAACGCCACCGACAAGCTCATCTTCATAAACAGGAACCAGATCCATACCCATTTTACTTTGCCCGGGTTCATCATATATTTCCGTGGGATTCATCGGGGCTTTCCAGTATACAATTTTCCTTTCACTGCTTTTTGAATCCTCCTCAGCAGCATCTTCATACACAGGAACAAGATCCATACCCATCTTACTTTTACCCGGTTCATCATATATTTCCGTGGGATTCATCGGCGCCTGCCAATAGATGATTTTCTTCTCTTTTGAATCTTTTTTTTGGGTTTGATCCTGACCTGCACCATCCGTGATCCTGCCATGACTTGAGTTAATCCCCATAAATTTGCCCACGCCGAAAAAAACAACGGCAGTGATGGCAAAAGTGATTAAGACGGTTAAAATTATGAGTTTTTTATTAGTTTTTTGTTCCATATTTAAGTTCCCCTAAAAGTTTGGCTATCTAAAGCTTTTTCCAATCATTTTTTCAAGGTTTGCAATTGAACTTCCCAAATCTGTCTGTTTTTTTACAATATTCAGCTTTACCTTTAACCAGTAAGTATATGAATCAATGGCCTGGGAAAAAGGGATGGAGCCAGCTTCATATTCCCGGGTCGTCACATCTAATGCTGATTTGGACAATGCAAGAATCCTGTTTTTATACAAATCAAGCTCCCGCCTGTTCTTATCCACCAGGAACCATGCTTCTCTTACCATCCTATCTGTGGCATTTTCCTGTTTCACAAGGGTTTGTTTTAAGCTTAAAAGAGTTTGTTTGGTCTGGCTGAGCCATGGGTCATCCACACCATACCAGGGTTTTAAAGGGGTGTTATTTTTCATGGAAGCCATGGTTTTTTCGGGAAAAGAAGGGCTCTTTGCTCCGGTTCCCACGGTATTTACAGCTTCATTTTCATAATTTGAAAAGCCCAGTGTAAACGGCTCCTGTATCATTGATTCAGCCATTTCTATCATATTTTGAACTTTATTGATTTGATGCCGAATGACCTTAAGTTCCTGCCTGTTTTCCCGGGCTTTCAAGTAAAGATTTTCAGGGATGGGAATTTTTTTAAAGGAGCTTTTTAAAACAACTGCGCCCATCTTTGTGTCTGCAGGAAGATTTAAAAGTTCATTAAGCCTTGCTTCTATATTTTTCTTTTTAGATAAAAGTGTAACAAGATCTTCTTTCAGGACTTCTATTTTTATATTAATTTTAATGATGTCCTGAAAACTGGTCCTGCCGCTTTTATACAATATGGTTGCAACATCCTTGAGTCGGTTGAAAGCATCAATGGTCTCAGCAGTAACAGTAATGGATTGTTCTATAAACACAATATCCCAGTATGCTTTCCGAGTTTGGGTAATCACATTTTTCCCGGCAATGTTCATCTTTTCCACTGCCATTGCAACCTGCTGTGAAATAATCCGGCCCTTAAGGGATGTCAATCCAGGGAAGGGATATGTTTGTTTTATGGATGTTTTCATTTCAAGGGGCCCGGCTTTAGGATTGATACTCTTTGTAAATGCAGTGTATTGTTTCAGGTTTTCATCAAGATCCATCACCTGGTTAAAGGATTCAATTTCTGCCCTGATTTTTTTTTGAGCGGAAAGGATGGCAGGATTCCTTAACCCTGCCAGGATCTCTATCTCATCCAGCACAAGGCGATGGCTGATTCTTTTCCTGACGGCTTCATTATCCTGAGATATTTTCTCAAGCCTTGAAAATAATTTTGAATCAACATTTGACAGGAACAGAATGTTGTTTTTCTTACCAATTTTTTTTTCAAAAGAAAGTTTCATAGTTTCAATCGCTGATAGAACATCTGGCAGGTTTTTATCGGCAGCCATGTCCAGCTTATTTCCCTCCGTCTTAAACTTCAGGGAATCGTTAACGTATTCAGGGGGAATATACTTTTCCAGGGCTTCATTCATTTCGAGATAGTCGGCATATAAAGGAGATATTACAGGGACAGTCAGGATCAGAATACCCAGGATAAATTTAACGGCTGGTTTTAATTTTATCATTTGTTTTCTCCTTTTGCCTCAACTATTTTCTGGTCAAGTATCACGCCGGCAAGTTGTTCAAGCCGGATAAGAGTCTTGCCATAATCTGTCTTTGCCCGTGCAAGGGACAATTGGAAATTATATGCAGTTGCCTGGACTTCAAGAAAATCGGAAAAACTGCCTTCACCCTCCCGAAACCAGGTTTCAGCAGTCTGAACCGATTTTAAAGACTGGGGGATCAGATTGCCCTTATACAGACTGATCAGTCTTTTTGAATTTTGAAGTTTGAACCATAATCTGCTGATTTGTGCATTGGTTTTATTTATCATAGCCGTTTTTTCTGCACTGGCTTTTTGTTTTCCGGCAACGGCTTTTAAGGTTCTGCTTTTATTTTTTCCAAACCACAGGGGAAGATTAAGGCCGAACTGAATGCCGAGGGCATCATCCCCGGCATCCGGCGGCGGTGTGGGGACGTCAGGATCGCCGATGGCCGCATAAAACAACCCCAGTTTAAAAGAAGGAAGGTTTTCAAATTCCGACAATTTAATGACCTCATCTGCCTTTTGTATTTTTTCGTCTGCAATCAGGATATCTTCCATGTTGGTCTGTGATAATTTATAAATATCCTTAAGCTCGTAAACAACCTGTCTGAAAGCCAGATCCTGGGCTGTGCCAAGGCTGGCATCCGGATCTCTGTTCAAAAGAGTGTTTATCCGTGTTTTTTCTGTCTGCTCCAGCTCCTCTAAAAGGAGGATATCGTATTGAATCTGGGCAGTTTGTGCCTGGGCTTTTGAGATATCATAAAACAAAGCCTTGTCATCGGCATAGGCATTTTCGCTTATTTTCAATAGTTCCTGGGTCAGGTTAAAATTTATTTTTGCAATGCGGACGGCATTCTGGATGTAGATGAGTTCATAAAAAGAGGCAGAAATCGATTCCACAATGGCTTTAATAGTTTTATCTAACTTGAATTTTGAAATTTTTTCATCTTTTTCAAGAATCCTGCCCTGCTGGGTTAACTTTCCAGGGAAAGGAATGGCCTGAGAAAGCGTCAGGCTCCAGTCCTGGGGACCTAACCTGGTTTCAATGGGCGCAGGAAAATAGGTGGTCATTAGCTGGGGGTCAGGATAACT
>QMMT01000188.1 GCA_003647385.1 Deltaproteobacteria bacterium | reverse complement strand
TCAGGAAATCATTTTGCAGAGTTTGGGAAACTTAGCCTGGCCCGGGATGATATCGGCTTAAAGTCAGGTGAATTACTGGCACTTCTCACCCACTTGGGCAGCAGGAGTGCCGGAGCCAGTATATCAAGCAATTACTCAAAGCTTTCATAAAGGCTTCATCCCGAACTTGGCAAACCATTAATTAATCTCGCCTGGCTGGACATGAGAAGCCAGGAAGGCGTTGAATATTTTTTGGCCATGGAACTCATGGGAAGATATGCATCTGCCAGCCATGAAATTATTCATAATGCTGTATTGGGATTTATGGGAGAAAAGCCCATTGCAACCATAGAGAATCACCATAATTTTGCCTGGAAGGAAAAAATAGGGTTACGCTCTGTCATTGTCCATCGTAAAGGGGCAACACCGGCAGGTTTAGGAACTTTAGGGGTCATCCCGGGGTCCATGGCTGATCCGGGATTCATTGTCCGGGGACTTGGCAATGATGATGCCTTAAAGTCCGCGGCCCATGGGGCTGGGCGGCGAATGAGCCGGACGGCTGCCATGAAGCAGTTTTGTTTTAAAGATTTACAGGATATTTTACAAAAAAAAGAGATAACGCTGATTTCTGCTGGACTTGATGAAATACCCATGGCATATAAAAATATTGAAGCTGTTATGGATCAACAAAAAGATCTTGTTGAAATTGTGGCAAAATTTGAACCAAAACTGGTAAAAATGGCGCCGCCCGGCAGAAGAAAACGACGAAAAAAAAGAAGATAGACCTTTTTTATTAACCCTTGCCAAGGAGGAAAAAATGGGAAAACTTTTAAGGGTAAACACCAAAGAAAGAACCTTTGGTTTTGAAGAAGTACCGAAAGCTTATGAAGGTCTTGGGGGGCGTGCACTCACATCCAAAATGATACTGGATGAAGTACCGGCGACCTGTCATGCGCTGGGGAAAGCAAACAAATTGATCTTTTCTCCGGGACTTCTCACAGGATCGCCTGCAGCCAATTCAGGCAGACTGTCCGCGGGTGCAAAATCACCGCTCACCGGCGGTATTAAAGAGAGTAATTCCGGCGGATATGCTGCCCAGAAACTGGCTAAACTGGGCATTACCGCCCTGATTCTTGAAGATAAGCCAGCCGAAGATGACTTCAGTATTATTGTGATTAACAATGATGGGGTCGAAATCTTTCCGGCAGGAGATCTGGTGAAAAAAGGCAATTATGAGGTCATGGAAACACTATGGCAAAAATACGGTAAAAATGTTGCTGTTATCAGTATTGGTCAGGCAGGTGAACAATGCCTCAAAGGGGCCAGTATGAACCAGGCCGACCTGAACGGAAGACCGGGACGCGCCCATGGCAGAGGAGGACTTGGTGCCGTAATGGGATCCAAAAAAATCAAGGCCATCGTTGTGGATGATAAAGGTGCGCCCAAAATTGAAGTCAAAGACAAGGAAGCCTTTAAAGCCGCCAACAAAAGATGGGTGGACATGCTAAGAAACCATCCTGTATCCGGAGAAGGGCTGCCTTCCTATGGTACGGCAGTTCTGGTCAATCTGGTAAATGAAGCCGGTGCTTTCCCTACCAAAAACTTCAGATCCGGCCGATTTGATCATGCCCAGGATATCAGCGGTGAAAAAATGTCTGAGCTCATTGAGCAAAGAGGCGGTGTTGTTTCCGAAGGCTGCCACCCGGGATGCGTGATTAAATGCTCCAATGTCTATCATGATAAAGACGGCAAGGTTCTTACTACCGGATTTGAATATGAAACCATCTGGGCATTTGGTGCCCATACCACCATCAAAGACCTGGATGATATTGCCATGCTGGACAGGCTGTGTGATGATTTCGGCCTTGATACCATTGAAATGGGTGTCACTATAGGCATTGCCATGGAAGGCGGGATGATTCCATGGGGAGACGGCAAGGCTGCCATAGATCTCCTGTCAAAAGTAGGTGAGTATACATCTGAAGGAAAAATCATAGGCAGTGGTGCTGTGTTCACAGGCGATGCCCTGGGCGTAGACCGGGTCCCTGTGGTAAAAAAACAGTCCCTGCCGGCCTATGACCCAAGATCCTGTAAAGGCCAAGGGGTCACTTATGCCACAACTCCCATGGGGGCGGATCATACAGCTGGATACGGCGTTACAGCCAATATTCTGGATGTCGGCGGAACCATCGACCCCTGCAAAAAAGAAGGCAATATCGAGCTTTCCCAGAATCTACAAATCGCCACAGCAGCCATTGATGCTGCAGGACTATGTCTGTTTATTGCCTTTGCCATCCTTGATGATGAAGATGGGGTTCCGACCATTGTAGATATGCTTAACGCAAGGTATGGACTGTCGCTCACGCCGGATGATGTTGTTGCTCTTGGGAAATCCACTTTGAACGATGAAAAGGAATTTAACAGGAGAGCCGGGTTCACCAAAGTTGATGATCAGCTTCCGGAAATGTTTAATGAAACATTCCCACCCCATAACACAACATGGGATTTTACTTTAGATGAATTGTCAAAAACCCTTAGCTTTTAAAAAAAACAATTCATAACATTCAATTAAAATAAGGGCAGACGATCTGCCCTTATTTTTTTAACATTTTGGAACCTTTTATGAAAATATACCAATATCCTTCCAAGGATGCAGAAAAAAGAGTGGAAAAGACCATAGAACGGGGTTTAGGATTCTCAAAGCAGGATCAGAAGATGGTTGAACTCTATTTAGATGACATCAAAACAAGGGGGGATGAAGCCCTTGTTGAGTATACCAATAAATTTGATTCAAAGAAGGTCACCATCGACTCATTGAAAGTCACTCCAAAAGAGTTTGATGTCGCATTAAAAAATGTTGAAGCATCATTTTTAAAAACTCTTGACCGGTCAGTGAATCAACTTGAATATTTTCATTTAAAACAAAAAGAAAACTCATGGATAGATACACCGAGAAAAGGTGTTATGGTGGGGCAGCTTGTAAAACCGGTGAGTGCTGCAGGTGTTTATGCACCCGGAGCAAAAGGAGGCAAAACCCCCCTGGTATCATCCGTGTTGATGGGAGGCATTCCGGCAAAGACAGCCGGTGTCTCTTCCATTAACCTGATGACCCCGCCCATGGAAAATGGTGAGATCAACCCGTATATTCTTGCTGCCGCCCAAAGAATCGGGATTACTTCTGTTTTTAAAGCAGGGAGTGCCTGGGCCATAGGGGCACTTGCCTATGGAACCAAAACAGTCCCAAAAGTGGACGTAATTGTCGGTCCCGGCAATATCTATGTCACCCTTGCAAAGAAAATTGTTTCAGGAACAGTCGGAATTGATATGATCGCAGGCCCCAGTGAAATACTGATTATTGCAGACAAACATGCAGACCCAGAATTTCTGGCAGCAGATCTCCTGTCCCAGGCAGAACATGATGTCATGGCATCTTCCATACTTGTGACAGATTCTGAAGGTCTTGCAAAAGATACAATAGCAGCCTTAGAAAAACAGATTGAAAAATTGCCCAGAAAAGATATTGCCAAACAGTCAATCAAGCATTTCGGTGCTGTTATGCTGGTGCCGGACATTGAAACCGGAATCGAACTTTCCAACCGCCTTGCACCTGAACACCTTGAGCTGATTGTCAAGGACCCCTTTGATTATATCGACCGGATACAGAATGCCGGTGCTCTGTTTTTAGGGTCGTATACCCCTGAAGCCATGGGAGATTATATTGCTGGCCCCAACCATGTCCTGCCGACTGCCGGGACAGCACGATTCTCTTCAGCGTTAAGCGTTGAGCATTTCACAAAAAAAACCAGTTTGATTCATTATTCCAAAGCCGCCTTTAAAAAAGAAGCAGACGATGTAATCCGGCTGGCTGAAACCGAAGGGCTGACCGCCCATGCCAATTCGGTAAAAATACGAAAAAAAGAGTGATTTGTCTTTAAAATTTGAATCAAGAATTTCGTATCAATATTTCTGATATCTGTTAAACATGATTTGATCAGCTGCCGGCATTACGTAAATAGTTTCGCGTCTTAAATTGGGTAGATCCATTTATTTCTCCTTTGCTGGTTGGTCTTTTTTGTGATTATCAAAATCAAAGCATATTAACAGGTAGCATTAAATTTTTCATAAACACTCCTAATTTTATTTTTAAAAGGATATTATAAATTTCATGCCAGAAGTTCCCTCTTCAATTTCAATATTAAATGTGAAAGAAAGATTTGTAATGGTATTGTGTTTAATTATTACAGGAAGGTGATTGTTGTGATTCACCTTATTTTTGCAAACAGCATTTTGATGGTGCATTTTGCGTTTATTCTATTTGTGGTATTCGGCGGTTTGCTCGTGTTTTACAAAAAATGGATGCCATGGCTGCACATTCCTGCGATTTTCTGGGCGGTGCTGATTGAATTTTTCGGATGGATCTGTCCCCTGACCCCCATGGAAAACCATTTCAGAGTCCTGGCAGGGCAAAGCGGTTATAATCAAGGGTTTATCCAACATTATTTATTAACAGTGATTTACCCTGACGGGCTGACTCGGCAGGTTCAGATTCTCCTCGGATTAGGGGTATTGATTTTAAATTTACTTGTCTATGCTGTTTTTTTAAAAAAGAAACGCGTAATTAAATGAATCAAGTCTCCATTACATATAGAAATTAAAGATAGCAGATATTGTGGTTGGCATTTTCAGAAAAAAAGCATGGATTCACGTTATAGTTCTCACCATCGTCTTGATGCTGAGCACCCAGCACTTCTTTTGGTAGTTGTCACTCAATTTAAAATTTTCCTCGTGGGAACTAATACCATCAATAGTCGCTAATAAAAAATGCAACTAAGGTTCTTATTTTATCATATAGATCTATATTACTGATGATTCTTTTGATGTTATAAGATAAATACGATTCATATTTTTTATCATTTGCAGTTAGCATGATCCATCCACAGGCCAAGTCTGAAATTATCCTCCACATATTTGTGGAAACAAGACAAGTGTATCCTTTTCTTTAAAATAAACCTCTTTATTAACACGTCGACCATTGATTAAAGAAACACAATTTTCTTCTGAAATAGCAAATAATCTAAAGATATTTTCAAGAGTGGCTCCTGGATCTATTATTATTTCAAATTGATTTTTATCACCAAGAGCATGAGTTTTCAGATCACCGTATAGTTTTACGTTGATGTACATGATTGATCTTATTATTTTAATAGCCCAAGTCGATCAAGCAAAGCTTCCTTTGGAATACCTTTTTGTGTCCACCCTCGGACCTCATAATATTCGTCCAACATACTTTCCACATGGCAGACACAGCCTTTGGCAGGTCCTGTTGGTGCAGGTGTTTGGGTTAATCTTTCCGGCAGACTGTCATCTTC
>QMMT01000187.1 GCA_003647385.1 Deltaproteobacteria bacterium | reverse complement strand
TCTCTCACCTGCTTGGCACGCAAGTTGAAATAAGAAATAGATAGCTTTAGTTTACATGAAATGTTTTTTAAGATGATAGTTAACCGTTAGAATCAGGAGGAAGAAATGAAAAAATTATTTATTGTCACTTTATCTATTGTTATGGGACTTGTTTCTTTGTCAACTGCTTTTGCCAGTGACAAATCTGAATGTATTTATAGAAGCAAGATTGAACAGAAGATTTCTTTTTATCAAGCAAGACTGTATCTTACAGATTCTGAATACAAGATACTGTCAGACATTGGTAAAGATGCAGAAAAAATTATCAGTTATCTTCAAAAAGAAAAAGATCAGCTTGTCCAGGAAATGAAAGATAGGAAAGTTGAACTTAGTGCTGCCAAGATTAACAGATTTATTATAAATAAGGCAAGAATTGGAGATATGAGTTAGGGATATGCAAAATTTAAGGACTCTGGAGTTGGGGAAATAATATAACTCAACACAGAGTCCCTATCATTCGGTTCTGATAAACTGGACCAGGCAAAGGGAGATAAGGCTGAAAAAGGCCCCGGCCAGGAACGGGATTTTATAATCGACCATCCACAGCAGGCCTCCAATGACTGGCAGGACCACCGCTGCTATATGATTTATGGTAAATCCTACGGCTGCACTGGATGCAATATCCTTCGGGTCTGCAATTTTATGGAAATAGGTACTGATGCCGGTTGAAAAATTAAAAAAGATATGATCAAGGATATATAAACCGCCGACGATTAGTTTTGAGTCCACAAAGGCATAGGAAATAAAAATTAGGATAAGAAAAAAGTACTCCATTGAAAGAAGTTTTCTTTCACCGTATTTTACAATAAATTTTCCGATTAAAGGATTGATAAAAAAATTGATCACATTGTTTATCAGGAAAAGCAGGGTGATATACTGAACGGAGAATCCAAACTTTTTTACCAGCAAAAATACGGCAAAGGCCATAAAGATCTGTCTTCGAGCCCCGGCCATGAAGGTTAAAAAATAATAGAGCCAGTAACGTTTTTTGAGTACCAGTTTTTTTTTCTGGGGAAGGATGTCTTTTCTTTCAGGATTTTTTGTGATGGCCCAGATACCGCAGGCTACGATCAGGCCGCCAAAGAGGATATACATGACTTTATAACTTAAGAAAGGAGCGATCACAAATATAATAATACTGACGACTATGCTGGCAGCTGCTGCATAACTTCTTTGTGCACTGAGAACAATGGGGGAGGTTAGTTTGTCAAAATACTGAAGTGTAAGAGACTGTTTGGTTGTTTCATAATAGTGGAACCCGAAACTCATGACCAGGGTTGTAAAAATAAGGCCGTAAAAACTGGGTAAAAGCCCGGTTACTAAAAGACCTGCTCCAAGGATGATAATGGAGAGTGCTGACAACCTGTGCTCTTTAATGATCAAAATTACATAGGTGACCAGCAGTGCCAGAAATCCCGGTATTTCGCGGACAGACTGCAAAAGACCGATATGTTTTCCTTCAAGTCCGACAATGTTAACGCTGAAATTATCAAAAAGGGTCAGCCAGCACTGGAGTCCTGCTGTAGAACAGATGGTCAGAACGATGAGATAGGAATACATCAGTTCTTTTTTATAGTCAGGCATCAGGTGTCTAATGAATCTTATTAATTAGTTTTTCAACTACTTTTTCTGCAGTATCTCCAAACAGGGATTCAACTTCCAAAAGGTTAAGATATTTGTCATCCCATTGAATGCTGTCACTTTCAAGAATCCAGTCTTTGAGCCTGTTGTATTTGCCGCCCAGGGCTTTGATCTTTTTCAAAAGCGGCAAATCTTTAGATGTCTTGAAGTTGATATTTAAAGAAAGGATATACTCAATAATGTTGGGTGTGGCAGGATTTGAAGAAATGCAGGGAATTACCAGGATATTCTTATTGTCTTTTCTGCCTTTCCCAATATAAACATTTCCTTCTCTCACAATGATATTTTTGGTTCCTTTAAGCCTGGGGTCTGTTTCCACCCTTGAATGTTCATCTTTTAACGCGCCTGTTTTGTTGATGAGTTTAATCTTGGTCTCCCGGGTGACTTCGCCTAAAAGATTCAGGCCTGAAATTTGGTATAGAAAGGCCCCGTTGACCTTGGAAACAACTTCCTGGAGGTTTTTAATGACAATGACGTTTTTGTTGGTAATCTGGGAAATCTGAATGTCATTGGCAGACAGCTCATCAAAGACAAGACCTTCAAATTTTTCACTGATCCTGCTGGTACCCACTGTTACGGTTTTGGCCTGGTGCTTGATGGCATCAACCGGCCTTGCCATGGTGTTAATGGCCTGACCAATGTTATCAAAAAAGGTATCTAACATGTTGGAGGGTGTGCCCTTTGTTTCAAAATCAATCTCAAAGTCAGATACCGGCAGCCTGCCGGACAGGTATTTTAAAAGCAGGGTGAGATTGGCAACATTATCAAGTCCCATGGCTGCAGGAAAACCGCCCTGCCGCCGTTTTTTTGAAAATTTATTATAAAACTGTGCAATGGTTTCCCGGAATCGTTTTTCTAAGAGGACTTCATACACATCATGGCCCATGGTGGTGTATTCATCTAAAACATCCTGGACTTCAAGTCTTCCTTCATACATAAACCTGGAAGCCTCGTTAATGGCAAGGGCAGCATAATACCCCCAGATATGTCCTACAAGCGTATTAAGAATCGGTGCAAAATGTTCTTTTGTTTCAGGGATTTTAAATACATCCTTTGCGTAGAGATCAAATCTGTCTTCGCCAATAGTGGTGATCACCACAGGGGTTGCTTTGTGTGCATGGAAGATGGCTGTATCTTTTATAATATCTCCCAGTACGCTTTCCCTTGTGCCGGCAGCGCAAATAATGATTAATGGTTCAGAGGAGAGATCAATATGTTTTTTGTCTTCAATAAAATCGGACGAAATGGTTTTGTAGCAAAGCTCACTGAGTTTGATCCTGATCTCATCGGCTGAGGTTTTGTTTGATCCTGATCCAACCGTGGCCCAATAGTCTTTTGAGACGGCGAGCCTGAAGGCTGAATCTTTGATTTGATCTTTCATCCCAAGTATGGTTCTCATTTTATCCGGCAGGCCCATAATTTCATTGATCTGTTCTGTAATAAAACCACTTGATCTTGTTTGAACAATGTGGGCGATGTGAAGACCTAAAATAGCCCCTGCCGTGATTTGTGAATAAAATGCTTTTGTGGATGCCACAGACATTTCAATATCCCGGCCGGAACTGGTGTAGAATACACCGTCGGTTTTAAAGGTCAGATCAGAATCTCTCCTGTTTACAATAGCCAGAGTTTTGGCGCCACATGCCTTTGCCATGTCAACGGTCCGGTTGGTATCAGTTGTGGTGCCGGACTGGCTGATGGCTACAACAAGGGTGTTGGCCATGGAGTTTTCCGCATTTTCTCCTTCAACAATACTGAACCCTGAGAGTTCTGAGGATTTTAATGCCCGGATATCGATATCAATATCCCCCAGATAGAAATTTAACAGGTCAGCACAACCCTGGGCTGCAATTCCGGCAGTTCCCTGGCCAATAAAGCAGACTTTTTTTATTTTGTTGTTCCTGAAATCATCTTCCAAAAACTTTGGAATGACTGTTTCATCCAGACTGGTGGTAAACAGATTCGATTCCGTGGACACTTTGAATTTGTTTTCCAGGGTTTTTTCAACCGAACCCGGGGATTCTGAAATTTCTTTTAAAAAATAGTGGGGGAAATTTTGTCGGTCAATATCCCTTGATGTAATCTGGCTGTTGAGTATTTGATCGTCCTCTATGGCAATCGGGGTATTATCATAATAAAAGGATTGAATCCCTGCAATACCGCCAGTCGAATTCTGATCTAAGATAACAATCTGCCCTTTGTTTTCTCCATTGAGTTTGATGTAATCCTGAGTTTCTTCAACAATGCCATAGAGCTCTGATGCTGCGATATAGTGATCCCTGGCAATGCCGACAAAAATCGCCTGACCACTTCCTTTCTGGGCTAAAAACAGTTTTCCAGGTGCCAGATTGGAGTGCATGCTGATGGCATGAGACCCCTCAAAATCATTGACAGCCAACCTGAAGGCCTCTTCAATGGAGTGGTTGAGTTTCAGGTAGTGTTCGATCTGGAGCGGGATCAGCTTGGTATCCGTATTAATATCCTCATGAATCTTATCATATTGTGCTTCATACTCAGTCTTTAATTCAAGATAATTGTCAATATCTCCATTCAGGCAGACATGAATGATGCCGCTTTTTCCGATTTCTCTGTCTGTAGGCGTGTTGTCCTGAGGGTGGCAATTGGCCATGGTAATATCTCCCACAGAGGCCCATCGAGTGTGAGCAGATACGGAATTTGCAATAAATTCATAATTTGAAAGTAATTGCAGCATGTGATCATTCTTAATCTGGCTTCGAATAAAGGTGACATTGTCGCCAAGTGCACCGATTTCCGCAGCAAATTTATAGATAAAAGAAATGGTGACAAAATGCGTGTCGTTTTCAGGATATGTATCATTGATGGTAAGGCTGTTATTGGTCAATACCAGGTGGTTTGTTCTCTGTTTTAGCCTTTCCGATAGCCCGGCCTTAATTAATCCTTCTCTGAAATTTTCAAATTCTTGTTTAGTAAAGGTAAATATAACTGAAATTCCGGCTGAATCTCTTCCCCTGACTTCAAGCCGGTCAATACTGTTTAATACGGCATTAATTCTTTTAAATATCTTTAGTCCGGAAGCGTTGTCGGAACGTTTAAGACCAATGGCAAGATCGCTGATAGCAGTGATATTATCCAGGATCTCTTTTTTAAGGCACCAGCCAATATCATGGAGTTTTTCAAGACGCGGGGAAATTATATCAACATCTGCCGAAGAAAGGTTTGCAAGTTCTTTTTTAAATGCTGATGTCTGATCCTGTATTAATTGGTCGATTGTTTTTGAAAGAGATAAGAGTGCCTCTCTTTTTTCTTTGTTAAAAAAAAGATCGGAAAAAATATGTTCCTGTTTAAAAGCCTGGCAATTTTCCAGTAAAGTATCCAGAAGATCATCACTGCCGGGGAAGTCATCCCGGATAGACAAAACATCAGACGACAAACTTTTTGTTTTTAAAGAAAGGACCATCTCCTGGACAGGGGTTAAATCAAGATGCTGCGGGGTGCGGCTTCCCTTAAATGCAACAAATGCTGAAATGCCGCAGGATATAGTATTGGGAAGATTTGGGAAGAATATGATACAATTATTTTTTGTCTGTTTTATGGATTTTCCGATTTCGATATGGATTGAAAATAATTTATTTATCAGATTCACAAAAGATTTAACTATATTCACAAAGAGTTTTGCTAACTCAATCATTTAT
>QMMT01000186.1 GCA_003647385.1 Deltaproteobacteria bacterium | reverse complement strand
TCCTGATTGACCGGGGATTGATTTATTATTCGAATATCATTAACCGGCCCCACGGCCGGAGGGATTTGCAGGACCAGCCTGGAAAAAGAAAGAATGAAAAGAAAGGGTATTCCACAGGGTTTACTGCAAGCCAGAGAAATATCTGTACAAAGTTTTTTAAAGCTGTGACCGGCCGTTCGTTTGGTCGATCGTTGATTAAAGATAAAAAGGCGATATCAAATTTTGAAGAACTCATCGAATCTGTTTTGAATGATGTATCCGGAATTTATTAAAAGGAGGAAGCTCAAACCTATGTTATCAAATCTTTTCAGGCCGATTCAGATCGGCAGGATGACCTCAAAAAATCGGCTTTTAATGTCTGCCATGAGTATCAATTTTGGTGTGGATGAAAACTGCTGTGTGACGGATCAATTGGTTGAGTATTTTGTAGAACGGGCAAAAGGCGGCATCGGCATGATGCTGGTAGGGGGTGGAAGCGTCCATCCCGGCGGTCAGGAGCTGCCCGATCTTCCCCAGATGTATAATGATGATTGTATCCCGGCCCTTAAAAAAATGGTTCAAAAAGTAAAGCAGTATGACACGCTTTTCGGGGTTCAGCTCATGCATGGCGGACGTCAGTCTTACCTTCCCCAGAAAGTTGCCCCTTCTCCCATACCTGCACCGGCTGTTGTGAAAGGCGAAGTCAGAGCCCTTACAATCCCCGAAATAAAAGAACTGGCCTCCTGTTTCGGGGATTCAGCCAGACGATGCCAGAAGGCTGGATTTGATATTGTCGAACTTCATGGTGCTCACGGTTATCTGATTAACCAGTTTATGGCGCCCAATTGCAATATCAGGACGGATGAATATGGGGGATCGTTTGAAAACAGGACCCGGTTTTTATTTGAAATCATAGAAGATATACAGAAAAAGACAGGAAAAGATTTTCCCATCGGAATACGGATCAATGGAAACGATTATATTGAAAACGGATGGGAACTCAAGGATACCGTAAGAATTGCACCATTGCTTGAAAAAGCAGGCGTTGTATATCTTCATGTATCCGGCGGGGTTTACGGGTCAACTGAATTAACTATTCCCTCCATGTACACGCCCCATGGATGTTTTGTTCATTTGGCCGAAGAAGTCAAAAAACATGTCAACATCCCTGTCATTACCGTTGGTCGGATTAAATATCCGGACCATGCGGATAAAATTATTGAAGAAGGCAAGGCCGACATGGTGGCCTTGGGCAGGTCTGTCCTTGCAGACCCTTATTATCCTGAAAAAGCCAGGAAGGGAGATTTTTCACAGATTCGGCCCTGCGTCGGCTGCTGTCTCGGGTGTATTCATGCCGTACTGGCCAAGGAGCCCGGGTCCTGCGTTGTCAATCCTGATGTGGGAAGGGAATATAAACTTAAAAGTGAAAAAATATCGGATCAGTCATTAAAAATATTGATTGCAGGTGCCGGCCCTGCCGGGATGGCAGCGGCAAGGCAGTTTGCACTCCAAGGCCATCAAACCATTGTTTGTGAAAAAGAAAAAGACCCGGGAGGATTGCTGTCTCTTGCATCTAAAGCACCCGGTCGGGGGGAACTTGATGATATCCTGAATTATTTCAGACAGGAAGTAGACAGGCTTGATGTTGAGGTTCGGTATGACACAGAACTAAATGTTGACCTTATCAACGACATTAATCCTGACAAGGTGATTCTTGCCACTGGATCAATGCCGGATATGCCGGTAATTAAAGGGCTTTTTCAAACAGAAATGGATCTTGTGACCAATGTTGATGTGATCAGCGGCAAAGAACAGGTCGGTGATAAGGTTATTGTACTGGGTGGCGGTATGACGGGTCTGATAACGGCTGATTTCCTGGCAGAACAGGGAAAACAGGTGGTTGTCCTGAACCGAAAAAAGAGCTTTGCAGAGGAAATGTCCAGCAATGACAGATATTATTTAAGAGAGCGGCTGAAAAAAGGCAGTGTTTCCCTGTATAAAAATGTATCGGTTAAACACTTCACAGATGATGGGGTTGCATTTAAGGCCCCTGGAAATGACATGACATTGGATGGGTTTGATTCCGTCGTGATTTCTGAAAAACAGAGTTCTATAAGGGACGCTAAAAAACTTGAGAAAAAGGTTAAAGCCACGTTTCATCTGATTGGTGATGCTAAATCACCCAGGCATTTGATGTACTGCATCAGTGAAGCCGAGGAAATTGCCAGATCAATATGACTCCTGTGAAAGAAATAAATATCACCATAAGACTGTGATGGTGAGGGGAAAATAGTATGCAAGAAATATATGAAAATGCAAAAAATTTAATGAAAGGGTATTGCAGGGTATGTAAAGAATGCAATGGAAATGCCTGTGTTGGTGAAGTCCCCGGCATGGGGGGGGTTGGAACGGCATCTTCATTCAAAGCAAACATCAATGCCTTAAAAAAAATAAATTTTAATATGCGACTGGTTCATGATGTGGTTGAACCGGACCTTAGTGTGTCTGTTTTGGGAAAAGAACTTTCAATTCCTGTCCTTGCGGCACCCATTGGCGGTGTATCCTTTAATATGGGGGATGGTATTTCTGAAGAAGAGTATCTGAAATCTATTATTTTCGGGTGCAGGGAAAAAGGGATCATCGGGTGTGCCGGTGATGGGGTCCCGGATTTTATCCATGAGACCGCCTTGAGCGTTATTAAGGCAGCAGGAGGTCATGGTATCCCTTTTATTAAACCCTGGGAGGATAAGGAGCTCTTTGAAAAGATAGATAAGGTTAAAACCAGTGGAACAGATATAATGGGAATGGATATTGATGCCGCAGGGTTGATTACCTTAAAGAAAATGGGACGGCCGGTTTCACCCAAAACGGTTGAAAAACTGGGGCAGATTATTCAATCTGTTCCTGGAAAATTTATTCTAAAAGGCGTCATGACTGTTGATGATGCCATGTTTGCAGTTGATGCCGGCGCTGATGCTATTGTGGTGTCAAACCATGGCGGCAGAGTTCTGGATTTTACTCCGGGTGCTGCCACTGTGCTGCCGGACATATGTGATGCGGTGAAAAAAAGGATCACCATCCTTGCCGACGGCGGGGTGAGAACGGGTGGTGATGTATTAAAACTGCTTGCACTAGGTGCAGATGCTGTTATGATCGGGCGTCCCTTCAGCGTTGCTGCCGTTGGCGGTGGTCAAAAAGGAGTGGAACTCTATATTGATAAAATCAGAACAGAATTTGAACAGGCAATGGTGTTGACGGGTGTGGCACAGGCCTGTGATGTCCCAAGAACCATACTGCATGGTTTTTAGAGTCAGCATAGGTTTTTATTTGTTAGACGATGTTGCCAGCAAAAGGCCAAAGCCAATAAAAATCGAACCACTGGCGCGGTTAAAGAACTTTATTCTTTCAGATTTGTTGAGCCATTTTTTAATTCTCTGTGCCAACAAAGCATAAAACATTAAAAAGAAAAAAGAAAAAGACATCAATGCAGCAATAAGTATTGAAAATTGCGGGATTAATGTTTCTTCGATATTAATAAATTGAGGAAACAAAGCCGTCAAAAATACAATTGCCTTTGGATTACTTATTGCGACTGCTAAGGCCTGAAAAAATAATTTTTGAGATGAAATATCAGTTGTACCAGCTCTGTTCTTTATGACGGGAAAGCTATAATGCTTCTGGAAAATTAGCCTGAGGCCAAGGTAGACCAAATAGGCGGAACCAGCATATTTTAGAATATTGAAAAATGCTATTGAAGTCTTCAGTATTGTTCCCAGCCCTGTTATGGCAATAATTCCTAGACAAAAAAGCCCGACAATATTGCCAAGTGCAATATAAGTAGATTTTTTCCAGCCATATAATGTTGAGTTGGTTACAATAAACAGAACTGCAGGGCCAGGTGTTGCTGTGGCTGCGGTTACCAGTGTCAAATATATTATCCATGATTCAATTGTCATTTATATTTTACGTAATAAACGTTCCCATACTTAACCGGTCTTCAGTGGTAAATCCCAAAGACTTATAAAAAGCCGCTCCTTCGGTTCCATGAGCCCTGCAATGTAACTTCGGTGCTTTGGTGAATCTTTTTGTTATCTATATATGGAGATTTTCGAAAAATCAATCAGGAAAAACCCTGAAGTTTGCAAAAAAAGATAATTTTTTTATCGTTATTCTATTTCAAAAGCGCGTTCTCCATGGAGGGCATTGTCCAGACCGGCAAGTTCATTATCCCTTTCCACCCGAATTCCATTGGTTAGCATTCTGGTTATTAAAATAACGATAACCGTTGCCGCGGCACTGAAAGCAATCGTTCCGACAATGGACAGAAATTGAATCCAGACCTGTTTGGGGTTGCCGTAGAAAAGGCCTGCAATAACACCGGATGCAAGACCTAAAAGTGTTGGTTTTTTGCTGTGTTTCCATTCAATGAACAGCCAGGCAAGACCAGCCATAGCAGCCGCAGTATTGGTGACCAGGAATGCCGAAGCGGCTATCCCGTCTGCCGCCAGTGCACTTCCGGCATTAAATCCGAACCATCCAAACCATAAAAGTCCTGCTCCCAGGGCAGTGAAGGTGACACTGGAGGGAATCATGGCTTTTCTTCCATATCCTTTTCTTTTCCCAAGAAATAAGGCAAGTACCAGGCCTGAAACACCTGCATTGATGTGGACAACATTGCCGCCGGCAAAATCAAGGGCGCCTATTTTATGCATCCAGCCGCCACCCCAGGCCCAGTTGCAGACCGGTGTATATACAAAGGTTACCCATAAAATTGTAAATATAATCCATGAAGAAAATTTCATCCTGTCCACTGCGGAGCCCAGGATAATGGCCACGCTAATACAGGCAAAGGTCATCTGGAAAAGCACAAAGATGAGGGTGGGTATGGTACCGGATATAGAATGAATATCAATACCATTAAGGAAAACATGACTTAAATTCCCGATAAACAGGTTTGAGCTCTCGCCAAAGGCAAGGGAATATCCCCATCCAACCCAGACAATGCTGGCGAGACAATAGGCAACCAGCGTCATGGAGATGGTGTTTAGAAGATTTTTGTATCTTGACATGCCGCCGTAAAACAGGGCAAGTCCAGCCGGGGTCATCATCATGACCAGGGCGGTTGATATGGTCACCCAGGCGGTATCGCCTGTATCAATGCCACCCTCTTTGGCAAAGACAAAAACAGGTGTTGAAAGCAGGATTCCCAGTGGCAGCAAGATTTTTCTTAGTAACATGTTAAGCTTCCTTAATTCGTTGGTATTTTGTTGTTTGCTTTCTATTTATTGCAAATCGTGTGCCATGAAATGTTATGGTTTTTGTTTTACTCTATAACTTGTTGAAAATATAAAATAAGTTTGATATACATCATTATAT
>QMMT01000185.1 GCA_003647385.1 Deltaproteobacteria bacterium | reverse complement strand
CATCTACTCCGACCGCTACTTGCCTTTTATCTTTAAAAGTCATTAATAGATAAACCAGAGGAAGAGCTGAAGAAACTTTTTCGGCAATAGTCGGCATTTCTTTTATCGATTCAAGCTGATCTAAATCAAAACCAACCATTCTTTTTTCAATGAGTCGTTCTCTGAGGTTTGGCTTTACCCAGAGCCGATTTTCGGCTTCATCAAGATTTACCATTCGACACTGATGTTTTTTATTGACATAAACTATCTTCATTTTAAATCTCCTGCTTATTCGATAGTACCAGCAAAGATATAGTGAATATGAAATCCGTATACAAGGATAAAGTGATCCTCTCCTATAAAATTTTACAAAAGGTTAAATTAATTTTGAAGGCGTTTTTGAATATCAAAAGAAGCGAGCTTATAGGAAAATATTCAGAGAAAATAAATGCATTTGATTGCTAATGCAGGGTCTGATATTGTGCAAACAGACCTGTGAAATTGAGGGAGATTTATTTTTGTTCAATATTTTTAAAAGCAATAAAATGGAAAACCTAATGGATGCATTTGCATCTGTTTTACATCCTGTTCCGGATGATGCCCTGATGGATCCCATGGCGGCGGAGTGGATTGGTATTCAGTCCAGGGGGATGAAACAATGGATCTCCATCCAGATGGCACAAAAGCTTGGGATCTGTGCAAACACACGCTTTGTTTTTCCAAGACAGATGATTGATATGATTTTATCCAGTGTTGAATCTCTGGAAAATCAGGATGAAAGCATGGGGGAGGATTTTTTTTTCTGGTCTATCTTCAAGTCGCTCAACGAGAGCGATGTTTCAAAAGAGTTTTCAAGTATTCAAAATTATATTAAGGGAGATGAAACAGGACAAAAGCGTTATCAGCTTTCCATGAAAATTGCAAAAGTGTTTGACGATTATCAGGTTTACCGTCCTGATATGCTTATTAACTGGCAGAAAATCCAATCGTTTAAAAAATTAAAAGACCCAGTAGAGCAATGGCAGGCAAGTCTCTGGAGAAAGGTTGTATCAAAATATCCGCAGAATCATCTGGCAGTTAAAGCCGACCTTTTTTTAAAAGCGTTTTCTTCCAAAACTATCAAGATGGATAACCTGCCGTCCCGCATGTCATTTTTTGGGATATCCGCTCTGCCTGGTTTGTTTTTGCAGGTATTTGAAAAAATGTCTCAATTGATGGACATCAATCTGTTTCTTCTCATACCATCCGATCAATTTTTCTTTGATATCAAATCCGCCAGGCAAATCGGAAGAATGGCCGTAAAGAAAAAAGCCCCGATAGATCCCGGACCCTTATACTATGAAATGGCAAATCCGCTTCTGTCATCTCTGGGAACGTCAGGTAAAGCATTTTTGTCTTCCTTAGAGGCCTATAATTATCATGAGCCCTTTGATGACCTGTTTCAGGATATAGGAAAAGAATCAGAGACCATGCTGGCGATTCTCCAGTCTGATATATTAAACCTTGTCCATAGGAAAAAAGGCGGTCAGGAGCCTTTAGTCACTATTACTGATCAGGAGGATACATCCATTTGCATCCATGCCTGTCATTCACCCATGCGAGAAGCCCAGGTGTTAAAGGATCTCTTGTTAAATGAGTTTGAAAATGATCCGGAACTTGACCCCCATGACATCATTGTGATGATGCCGGATATTGAGGCATATGCACCTTTTGTCGAATCTGTTTTTACCCTGGAAACGACTTTGCCGTTCTCCATCAGCGATCGAAGAAAAAGATCTGAATCAGAGCCTTTGGATGCATTTTTAAAGATATTGGCACTTAAAAATTCCAGGCTTGAGCAAAGACAAGTGCTTGATCTTCTGTTGTCTGAATCTATTGCACAGACATTTAACATCTCTTTTGATGAAATCAGTATGATAGAAAAGATGGTAACCGATGCTAACATATTTTGGGGAAGGGATTCGGATCACAGGGAAAGCCTGGAGTTGCCGGCATTTGAAGAAAACACCTGGCAGTTTGGGTTGCAGCGGCTTTTTATGGGCATGGCCATGCCTGAAAATCATGACATACCGGTGCAGGATATCCTTCCCTGTGAATCCTTTGAAGGGCTTGATCTTGAGGTGTTAGGTAAATTTTCATTTTTTTGTCATACCCTGTTTTCATGTTTTAAAATTCTGACCGGACAAAAAACAATTGAAAAATGGTGTAACGCTTTAAAGAAAATTTCAAATTCATTAATGGATCGAAATTTAAAAAATGGGGAAGACGTATCTTTTTTGTTCCAGACCATTGATCAGATCAGGGAAGATGCACAAAGAGCTGGATTTATTGCGGCTGTTTCATTTGAAACGATGGGGTCACTCATTGAGCAAAAGCTTGATCAAAATATTTCCCAGGGAAATTTTTTGGCAGGAAACATAACCTTTTGCAATATTATGCCCATGCGCAGCATTCCATTCAAGATCGTTGTTTTGATGGGTATGGATGAAAAGTCTTTTCCCCGGCAGGTCTTTAAGCCTGGATTCGATCTTATAAAAAAATTTCCAAGACCCGGAGATAAAATTGAGCGCGATGAAGACAGATATCTGTTCCTTGAGACGCTGTTGTCCGTCCGGTCAAAGTTGATCATCACCTATACGGGAATGAGCATACAGGATAATTCCATTATTCCCTGTTCCGGTGTTGTCAGTGAGTTGATGGATACCATGGATGAAAGCTTTGTTTTTTCTCAAGGGGTTACCTATCGTTTTTTTCATCCGCTTCATCCATTCAATTCAGAGTATTTTAATATAGATAACCCTGATCGGGACAGCCTGTTATATTCTTTTTCAAAGGATAATTGCAGTATTGCAAAGGCACTTTGTGAAAAAAAATCAGATAAATCAGTATTTTTTAAAACATCGCCGGAGACTAAACTAAAAGAGCAGACATCAAACATCCTGCTTGATGAAATGATCCGGTTTTTCAGAAATCCAATTAAATGGTCTATGAAAGAAAGGCTGAATATAAAACTGCCGCAGTTAGAGGAGCAACAAAAAGACAGGGAAGCCTTTAGTTTGTCCGGTCTTGATCAATATGCGCTGGGAAGTTTTTTGATGGAAAAAAACATTAGATCTTCCAGAGAAATAGAATTATATCCAACCCTGAAAGCCATGGGCAGTCTACCGCTTGGAGAGAAAGGCAGATTTGAATATGAAAAAATGGTAAAGACTGCCGAGCCTGTCATCAATGCAGCCAGGGATATTGCATTAAAAAAACAATTATCCCCTGTTGCCTTAAGCATCAACATAAGTGGATTGGAAGTATTGGCCAATTTCTCCGACATCAGGGAGGACGGGGTTTATATCTTAAATTATGGAAAACTTAATGGTGCAAGACTGCTTTCCGCATGGATCAGGCATTTGTTCTTTAATATCTGTGCACCCAAAAATTATCCGAAAAAGACCATTCTTATCGGGCGGGACCCCAAAGGGAAGAAATCTTTGTTAACTCATTTGTTTCCTGTTCTGGATTCAGATGCACTTCAATATTTCAAGGAGCTGGTTCAATTTTTTATTAACGGGGGGGCAAAACCGTTTTATTTTTCCTGCGAAACATCCTGGCAATTTGTTCAGGCCCTGGTCAAAAAAGGAGTTGAACCGGATGGGGGTGAGTTAGACAGGGATATGGTCTTTGCGGCAATGAACCGATCAAAGACAAGCTGGTATGGCGGATATTATCAGACCGGTGAAAGAGATAATCGATATGTATCCCTTGGTGTTGAAAATAACGATCCGTTTGAAAGTGTTGATGCAATGCTCTCCTCCGGGTTTGCTCAAAATTCCTTAAACGTTTATTATCCTCTGTTGAAAAATCTGGAGACACTGTCATGAAGCCTCTGGACCCCTTTCAAATAGACATAGAAAAAACCATCCTGATTGAAGCCAGTGCCGGGACTGGGAAGACATATACCATCACCACACTCTACTGCCGGCTTCTGGCCGAAGGATACCCAGTGGAATCTATCCTGGTGGTTACATTTACGGAAGCCGCTGCAGCAGAGCTTAAGCTGAGAATCAGAAGCAGGCTTTTTAATACGCTTAATTTTCTTTTAGAAGAACCGAGGGACAGCAAAGATGATCTGGTCCGATTTTTAAGTCGTAAGAAAGAAACACTGCCGTTGATCTGTCAGAGACTGCAGCATGCATTAATTTGTTTTGATCAGGCATCTATCATGACCATTCACTCTTTTTGCCTCAAGACTTTAAAGGAGAATGCCTTTGAAAGTCATTCTCTTTTTGATATAAAGCTTGTACCGGACAGGTCCTTATTCTTAAGAGAGGTAAGCTTTGATTTTTTCATGCACCATGTCAACAACCTGGACAAGTTGTTTTTATCGTATCTGGCACAGCATCAGATAACACCCGAAAGCTTTATCGCATCATTTGACAAAGTTGTTTCAAGACCGGGTCTTGCCCTTAAACCTTTTGCTGTACCGTTTGAAAATGTTTTTGATGACTACAGAAAAATCTTAAAGAAAATTCATGGTATCCTTTTGAACAGGGCAGGGGAGATCAACGAGTTGATCTTAAACCATACCGGGATTGACAAAAGAAGCTATTCAAAAAAAAATGTTCCGGCCTGGCTGGACCTTTCATGCCTGAAACTTGAGCAGGAGAGTACAGGAGCCCTTTTCAAAATGACAGAAAAGGGGGATGCACTTTATAAATTTACTCAAACAAGGCTGGTTTTAAAAACAAAATTTGGACATGCACTGCCTGAACATGAATTTTTTGATTTATGCGAGCAACTACTTTCCTTTTATGAAATATTTGAGAACAATCTTATCAGCCTGAAAATTAAATTTTTAGATTTTTTCACCACAGCACTTGAAAAAATGAAAAAAATTCAAGGAAATTTCTTTTTTGATGACCTGATCAACGATCTTGCAGCAGCACTTGAAAAAGATAATTCAAAAAATCTTCAAAAAGCTGTCAGACAGACTTATAAAGCCTGTTTGATTGATGAATTCCAGGACACAGATCCCAGGCAGTATGATATTTTCTCAAGATTATTTTCTTCAAAAGGTGATACTCCCTTTTTTATGATCGGTGATCCCAAACAGGCCATTTATGCATTCAGGGGGGGAGATATCTTTGCCTATTTAAAGGCATCCCGGGAAAGTGATCAGCAATTCACCCTTGAAAAAAATTTTCGGTCTGCCCCTTTGCTTGTGGACGGCATAAATGAGATTTTTTCAACCCAACCCAACCCATTTTTATTTGAGTTTATTGAATTTTCAAAGGTGACTGCACCATCAACAGCCAGGAATATTCTGGTTGAGAAGGATCATGTAGTTCCGCCGCTACAGTTTTGTTTTATCAAACGAGACGAACAAGTGGT
>QMMT01000184.1 GCA_003647385.1 Deltaproteobacteria bacterium | reverse complement strand
TTCATATGTCAGGTGCTTATATTGTGTTGGGCAAAGGGCGTGACGGCATGTTTTACACCCCTGAAATGTCAAGGAGGGCCCGAATATTTGAGATATGGTCTGCTTTAAAGTTTCTTGGCAAAAAAGGGCTTGGTCAGATGATTACTGGATTTCATGAGAGGGCTCTTCAATTTAAAAAAGAGCTGACTGAAGCCGGATTTGACATTGTAAATGATGTTGTTTTTAATCAGGTCCTTGTTAGATGTGAAACAGATGAGCTAACGCTGAGAACGCTTGAAAACATCCAAAAATTAAGGGTTTGCTGGTGTGGCGGGTCTAAATGGGAGGACATGGATGTGATTCGATTAAGCATATGCTCATGGGCAACCACTGAAAAGGATGTTTCTCTTTCTGTTAAATCATTTATTGAGGCACGAAATCTTTGTTTTTGAAGAAAGAAGGGTTATGGTCTGTTTTGAGGCGTTTAATTCTATTCTTTCGCCAATGGGCATGGTAAACATGGGATGGGTGTGGCCGCAGTCTACATCGGCCAGAAAAGGAAAATGATAATCTCCTATAACTTCTTCTAGGATTTGATAGGGCACCCTTTGAGTTCCCTGATCATTGAAATTTTCATGCTTGCCAAGGATCAGGCCACCTATTTTTTCAAACACCTGGTTTACCTTTAAAAATGAAAACAGCCGTTCAAGCATGGCGGCACTTTTCTGTGTGTCTTCAATAAAAAGAATATCTCCTTTATCAATTTTGGGCATATACCTGCTTCCCCAGATACTGGTTAAGGTGTTCAGGTTGCCAATGATAAGTCGTCCTTTTGCAACACCCCCATTGCAGGTAATCCATTTGTTTTCAACCCTGTTTTTACTTCTGGTTTGTTCTTCCCAGTCAATGTTTTCTTCTGTCCAGAAAGATGGTTTTTTAAATTCATACGGCAGGGTTTGATCTCCCATAAAAATATCGGCAAAATATTTAAATGTCATCTCATCATAGGGGGCAAATTCTCCAAAGGAAGCCACAAGAGCAGGCCCGTAAAATGTTGTTACTCCGGTCATCTGATAAATGCCCAGCAATATGGAAGTGACATCGGAATATCCTATAAATATTTTGGGGTTATCCTTAATAGCCTGGTAATCAATGTGAGGAAGAAGGGAGTTTGAGTTCATGCCGCCGATGGTTGAGATGATGCATTTTACTTCAGGATCCCGGATAAGTTCATTTAATTCATCTGCTCTGGCTGCAATACTCCCGGATCGGTATCCATCTCTTTTCCTGGTCAGGCTGCCGGGTTTGAGCTTAAAACCTTTTTGGGTCAAAAATGCTTTAGCCCTTTCAAACCGGGTGGGGCAGAAAAAGGTTATGGGCGTGGAGGGAGAATAAAAACCGATCGTATCGTTTCTGTTGAGTTTCATCATTATTCCTTTGGTTTTAAAATTTTATATTCTTCAATTTTCCGATAGATGGTTCTACGACCTATACCGAGCAGGCGGGCTGCTTTAGATTTGTTCCAATCGGTCTTGTTTAAGGCATGAATGATCTCTTCCTTATCCGGCGAGGATTTTTCCAGGCGAATTGGTTTTTCAATTCTTAAATAATCTTGTATTTCTACTGGCAGGTGCTCGAACAACATGGTTTTTTCCTGGCATAAAACAAAACCATGTTCGATGGCATGTTCAAGTTCTCTTATATTTCCCGGCCAGGAATAGTTCAAAAATGCATTAATAACTTCATTTGACAGTCCATCAATCTGTTTTTTAAAACGCTTGTTAAACATTTCTAAAAAGTGGTCTGATAAAAGAGGGATATCTTCGCGTCTTTCCCTGAGTGAAGGAATGGGGATATCCACAACTTTAATCCGGTAATATAAATCCTGCCTGAACTCTCCAAGTCTGATTTTTTCTTTAAGATTGCAATTTGTAGCAGCAATGATGCGTACATCTATTTTTATCGGGGTTGAATCACCCACCTGCTCAAATTCTCTTTCCTGTAGAACTCTTAAAAGTTTAAGCTGGATTAAAGGAGAAATATCACCAAATTCATCCAAAAAAATTGTGCCGTGATCTGCCATTTGAAATCGACCTGTCTTGTTTTTAACGGCACCTGTAAATGCCCCTTTAACATGCCCGAATAGTTCACTTTCAAGAAGGTTTTCAGCCAGGGCACTGCAATTGACTTTTACGAAAGGGTTTTCTTTACGCGTACTGTTATAGTGAATGGCATGCGCCACCAGTTCCTTGCCGGTTCCGGTTTCACCGGTAATCAAAACCGTACTGTCTGTGTCTGCAAGATTTTCCAGGAGCGTATACATTTTTTGCATCCCGCTGCTTTTTCCAATCATACGGTGAAATCGGTGGCGTTCTTTTAACCGGCGTTCTAATTTTGTAAGCCGTGTAATGTCTCTGATAACAAGCACAGCTCCAAGTGACTTGTTGTCATCGTGTCTGAGCGGTGAACCGGTTACAAGTACCACCTGTTGATTCTGTTCAGAATGCCGGCATTCAATTCTAACTTCTCCCATTGTTTTTTTTGTCTTCAATGTTTTTTTTAAGATATTTATACATGACTTACTGCAAAATGTTTGAATGTTGGCAAAATTTTTTCCAATAATATCTTTGACTGAAAGTTTGCAGATATTTTTTACCGCATCATTGGCCTCAATCACCTGCAAGTTATGATCTATCGTGATAACAGCATCTTTCAGGCTTCGAAATATAGCCTCCATTTTATGGCGAGCCTGTAAATTATCCATTTCCAATTGCTTTTTATTGTCCAGAAGTTTTTTATGTTGAAGGCCATGAGTGGTGATGCGTAGGAGAGCTTCTTTTCGAATCGGTTTAGTTGTATAGTCAAATGCTCCAAGGCGTACTGCCTCAGCTGAAGTCTCAATATTGGGTTCACCGGTTATCATAATAACAGGACAGTGCATTTTTCTGTTTTTTATTTCATGGAGAAGATCAATTCCTGTGTTGCCCCCCAGGATAATATCGGTAATTATCAAATCAGGGTCCGTGTCTGAAATAATTTTTAGAGCTGAATCAAAATTTATGGCTGTCATAACATCATGGCCCTGATCAGCAAGGATCATTTCAAAACCGAAACGGATGTTTTCTTCATCATCAACGATAAGTATCTTTGATTTCATATTTTCACCTGTGATGACCGGCCGTTGTGAATGGGCAGATCGACAATGACCTTTGTATGGTCATTTTTTTGACTTTCAAACCAGAGATTTCCCCCATGGTTCTTGATAATTCCATGGCTGATGGAAAGCCCCAGTCCTGTCCCTTCCCCCTGGGGTTTGGTCGAAAAAAAGGGGTTGGCCACCCTGTCGAGTATATCTTTTGAAATTCCTAAACCTTTGTCATGAAATGTTAAACGTACATACTTTTTATCCCCTATTTTAATTTTATCTCCATTGATTTTAAGAATTTTGTTCTCATGGGGTTTTGGATATTTTTTCTGCAGGGCATAACGGGCATTACTGATGATATTTAAGAATACCTGCTGGATTTCCTGACTGCGGGCATCGATTTTAGGAATGTCAGAAGGGATATTGACTGATATTTGTATTCCGTCTTTAGAGATCTGTTTTTCCACAAGCTCAAGTGTTAATTTGAGGATATCATTAACATGTGCAGGACTGTACTCTTCCTTTTTATCCCTTGCAAATGAAAGTAGATTTTTTACAATTTTTCCTATTCGCTCACCCTCATTGACAATTCGTTCCGGGATTGTTTTGTCCCCGCCAAGTTCATGGAATTTATCCGTAAGGATTTCAGCAATACTGATGATGCCGGTAATCGGATTATTAATCTCATGTGCAACGCCGGCAGCAAGTTCACCAAGTGATGCAAGATGCCCGACACGGATGGCCTCGGCTTGAAGATGATTTTTTTCAGTGATATCCCTCATTACAATAATAGATTTTATTTCTTTATCCGATTCTTGAAAAGGTGAGAAAAAAATATCATAATGTTTTTGATCCAGAAAATCTGTCTCCAATTGTTTAATACAATTCTCATTTATGGATTCCTGCATGAGGCAAAAATCGCAAGGTTTATTTCTTTGAAAAATACTTTTATAACATATTTGGCCTACCGATCCTCCAAATTGATCTCTTATAATATTATTCTGAAATTCAATAACAAAGTCCTTATTGACAAGATACATGCCTTCCCCAATACTGTTGACCACATTCTGGAGTTTGTCACGCTCGTTTCGTATCGTTTTTTCAGCACGTCTGACATCTTTTTGAGATCGTATTGCCATAATGCCATGGGCCAGATCATTTGTAAGTTCCTCTAAAAGTTTTATTTCTTCAGTACTAAACACATCTGCTTTAGAGGCATAAATACTCAAAGCGCCAAACGCCTGGTCCTCGAAATTCAAGGGCAAGGCTATGTTTGAGAGATATCCACGCTTTTGGGCTTTTTCTTTCCATGGTCTAAAATTTGGATCAGAAGCAATTTGTTTGCTGATAACAGGTTTGTTCTCACGTATTGCTTTGCCTGAAGGGCTTTGGCCAAATTTTGTGTCAGCCCACGTAATATTCAGGTTGTCAAGATATCCTTCCTCCAATCCATGCCGGGCGACTGCACGCACGCTTTTTTCTTTGTCCTGGCCGGCAAAACCTATCCAGGCAAATCTGTAATTTCCCTGTTCAACAATAACCCGACAGATTTTATTGAGGATATCAGATTCATTTTTGCCATGCACAATAATTTTGTTGCATTCGCTGTATAGTTTCAATGCCCTGTTTTTTTTAAAAATAATTTTCTGCTTTCGCTTGTACTCGGTGATGTCTTCACCGATGGACTGGTACGCGATGAGTTTTCCATGATCATCAAACACCGCGCAGTTAGCCCACCGCTGCCATCGAATGTCACCATCAGGTGCAATGACTGGGTGTTCGTGGGACTGTATAGGCGAATCAGGTGTCAGCACTGAAATTATGTCCATCATAATTTTTTGTTTGGCTTTGGGGATCACCGATAGAAAACTTGAACCGATCAGTTCTTCGTAGGTCTTGTTAAATTGTTCACAATAGGTTCTATTAACAAATGTGATCTTGCCATCCGGCAGAAAACTGCAAATCAGTACCGGCATATCTTCTATAATTAAACGATATTGATCCTTGATCTCCAGTATTTTGGACACAATCCTCACCTATATTTTATTTATAATTTGATTTTTTATACTATAACAGTCTTTGATATAATAGCCAATAGAATAAGTGTGCAAGGCACATATGTGTGCCGCACACTTTTATGCCGCGCACATTTTTTAAACTCAATTGGGTTTCTTTATTTTGAATGCCATGCATTGTAACTATTTAATAAAACGGATAAAATTAATTTTATTGTATTTCTCTCAC